>NZ_JBZRPK010000590.1:0-8668 GCF_058382125.1 Haloferax sp. s1 | reverse complement strand
CGATAGTGTCCGCCGCACCGACGGTGATGGTCATCACTGGATTCTCCTCCCGCCGTGAGACCACGTGGTCGAGGTCCGCGGCCGGCGGGTTGACGGCGGTGTAGCGGACGCGGTCGCCGGGGAAGCCAGCTTCGAGGGCGCGCTCGACTTCGCCCGCGGAGGCGCACTCGGCGTCGATTCCGGCGTCGCGGACGGTTTCGAGAACCGCACGTCCGGCGTGTGCCTTGACAGCGTAGCTGATGTGTGCGTCGGGGAATGCTTCGCGGAGGCGGTGACAGTTCTCGCGGACGCGCTGGAGGTCGGTCACGTACAGCGGCGAGCCGAACTCGTCGGCGAGCGAGCGGAGGTGCTCGCGGTCCCAGTCGGCCAGTCGCCGGACTGCCGGACCTCCCTCGCTCATTCGCGGAGTGCCTCCTCCCGACGGGTCGCATCGAGGGTGTCGTCTTCGATGTCGAGGGCGACTACGGCGGGCTTGTACGCGCCGCCGGCGAACAGGTCGTGGTCGCCGAGCGATGATTCGACGAAGCGGGTGAATGCCCGACGGTTCGCCGGTAGGTGCCCGTAGTAGATTTCCTCGTCGACAAGGTCGTAGACGGGGATACGAGGCGTGAGAAGCGTGTTCTCGCCGACGATGGAGTTCTCACCGACGACGAAGCCGGAGGTGACGCGACAGCCAGCGCCGAGGGCTGCACCGTCTTCGACGACGACCGGCGCGTCTTCGACGGGTTCGAGAACGCCCCCGATGAGGGTGTTTGCCCCGAGCTTTACGTCCGCGCCGATTTGGGCGCACGAGCCGACGGTATCACAGGAGTCCACGAGCGTACCGTCACCGACGGACGCGCCGATGTTGACGAAGGAGGGACTCATCATGATACAGTCGGAGCCGAGGTGTGCGCCACGGCGGATAACGGTCCCATCGGGCGTGTTGCGGGTGCCGCGGTCGCCAAGGTCGTCGGTGTCGCGAAGGGGAAGCACGTCGTGGTAGCGAACGTCGCCGTACTCGCGGGTGAGCGTCTCGCGCAGGCCGAAATTGAGGAGGATGCCCCGCTTGACCCACTCGTTGGCCTCCCACGAGGTCACGTCGGTCCCCGTCTTCTCGGCGGCGCGCACCTCGCCCGCTTCGAGGGCGTCGAGGAACGCGTCGAGCGTGTCGAGTTCGTCGACGGTTGCAGACGCGGCGTCTACGTCGCCGTCGTCGTATCGCTGCCACAGGGTTCGTACGTCAGATTCCAGACTCATTCCAGCACCTCGGTGAAATCGTACCACCCGGCGTCGCGGTCTGATACCCACGCCGCGGCGTCGAGCGCGCCGGCGGCGAAGACACCCCGCGACCCCGCGCGGTGCGTTAGTAATAGTGACTCGTGATTGCCAGCCAGTAATACCTCGTGCTCACCGGCAATATCCCCCGCTCTTCGAGCGTGGACGCCGATTTCTTCTTCGCTTCGCGGGGCTTCGCCCTCACGGCCGTGGACACGTGGGGAGTCGCCGCGGGCTTCGTCTATATCTTCCAGAAGTGTCAGTGCCGTCCCGCTCGGCGCGTCTCGCTTGGCGTTGTGGTGCGTTTCGGTGAGTTCGATATCGTAGCCGTCGAGCGCGGGAACCGCCTCGCGGACCGCCCGGCGGAGCGCCGCGATACCGCGCGAGAAGTTCGAGGCGTAGAGCACCGGAACCTCTTCGGCTGCCTCGCGGAGTGCATCGAAGCCACCCTCACTCAGTCCGGTCGTCCCCGAGACGAAGGCGACGCCCGCTTCGACGCAGGCGGTCGCGGCTTCGATGCAGGCCGACGGGCCGGTGAAGTCCACGAGCACATCAGGACGGTTCTCCGCGAGCAGGTCGGGGAGGTCGGCGGCGTCTTCGACGGTGACGCCCTCGACTTCCGCACCCGGCGAGCGACTGACCGCAAACGCGACATCGAGGTCGTCACGGTCGGCGGCCGCGGCGAGGACTTCCTCACCCATTCGTCCGGTTGCGCCCGTGACGCCGACGGTGACCGTCACGCGTCGTTCCCTCCATCGGGGACCGCCGACTCTGCGGTGAGTTCGTCGAGGATGCGGCGGAGTTCTTCTGTGTGTTCGTCGGTGAGTCGCGTCAGCGGCGGGCGCAGGCGCGCCGGGCCGTAGCCGCGGATTTCCATGGCTTCCTTGACCGGAATCGGATTCGTTTCCACGAACAGGTATCGACAGAGCGGCCCGAGTTCGTGGTGGATGTCGCGGGCGCGTTCGTAATCACCTTGCAGCGCCGAGTGAACCATCGCGCCCGTGCGTGCGGGTTCGATGTTCCCAACGACCGAAATCGTCCCGACGCCACCGACGGCGAGCGTCTGGAGCGTGAGTCCATCGTCACCTGAGAGGACCGCGAAGTCTTCGTCGCGGGTGTACTCGACGACCTGTGAAATCTGTCCGAGGTCGCCGCTTGCGGCCTTGTAGCCGACGATATTCGGGTGCTCGGCGAGCGTCGCAACCGTCTCGGGGAGGATGTTGCTTCCGGTGCGGCCGGGGACGTTGTAGACGATTTGTGGCAGGTCGACCTCGTCGGCGATGGTCCGGTAGTGTTCGATGAGTCCCGCCTGTTCGGGCTTGTTGTAATACGGCGAGATGAGAAGGAGCGCGTCGGCACCGGCGTCGGCAGAGCGCCGCGAGAGTTCGAGCGCCTCGCGGGTCGAGTTCGAACCGGACCCGGCGATGACGGGGATGTCTTCGACCGCCTCGACGACTGCCTCGACCACTTCGACGTGTTCGTCGTGGGTCAAGGTCGCCGATTCGCCGGTCGAACCGACCGGGACAAGCCCGTCGACGCCGGCGGCTTCCAGTCGCCGAACGTCGGATTGTAGTTGTTGGAAGTCGATACTCCCGTCCTCGTCGAACGGAGTGGTCATCGCGGGATAGACGCCGCGAAGGTCAAATGTTGTCATGTGTCGTTGTGTTGTGTGGAGACGGTTGTGGTGATGTGTGAGAAACGGTCGTGAAACCGAGTGCGTGTCAACCGAAGGCCGCCCGAGACGGGGTCGCTACTCCCGCAACGAGCGATTCAATACACGCGTTTTTTCGAAAAGAAAGCGGCACGCGACGCTGTCGACCGTGTTGTGGCCGGCGAAGGTCGCGTCGCGTCGTTCACACCAGATGTGGGTACTGGAAGTATAATATAACTTGCGCAGCCTGCAGGTCCTGCCGCGCGGGCGCTGGCACTGACGGTTCCGTTCATCCAGGTCTACATTCCGTTCATCCAAGTCTACACTTCTACTTCTTCGAGGACGGAACGACCGCCTCCGGGTTTCGACTCCCACTCCCACTCGTCTTCGATTCGGACGCGGCCGTCGACCAACTCTTCGGCGATTCCAACCAAGTGACCCGTCGAAGTCTCGTGGTCCTCGTTGAGCTGTACGTACCGTATGTTCAGGATGCGTCCGTCGAACGTGCCGGTCAGGAATCCTTCGATGATTGTTCCTCCAGCGTAGTGAGCGGTGACGACGTTGCCGTCCTGTTCAAAACGAAACCGGGTGTCACCGCCGACTTCCCCACCGTCGTTTTCGACGCCTACGAGTGTTCGGCCGTCGAGGGATAGCGTCTGGGCCATGCTTGGACCTAGCACGGTACTGAGTTACGTGTTTCTACGACGACCGAACGTACCCGATGGGAGTCTGTCTGAGTTCCGCTCCCGGACGGTTATTAGTCCGGGCCGTCCAATCGACACACGAATGACTGAGATTCACCCCGGTCAGCGCGTCGCCATTCTGGCTGATGCGCAGAACCTTTACCATACGGCACAGAGCCTTTATTCGAGAAATATCGACTATTCGTCGCTGTTGCAGAAAGGAACCGCAGGGCGGGACTTAACCCGGGCTATCGCCTACGTCATCCGCGCGGATTCGCCGGACGAAGACCGTTTTTTCGATGCACTCGTCGACATCGGGTTCGAGACGAAAATAAAGGACATCAAGACGTTCGGTGACGGGTCGAAGAAAGCCGACTGGGACCTGGGTATCGCGCTGGACGCGGTCAGTCTCGCGAACCACGTCGACACCGTCGTCCTCTGTTCGGGCGATGGTGACTTCGAACGACTCTGTACGCACCTCCGCCACGAGGGTGTTCGAGTCGAGGTGATGGCCTTCAAGGAGTCGACAGCAGACGAACTCGTCGAGGCCGCAGACACCTTCATCGACCTCTCAGAGCGAAAAGAGACGTTCTTGTTGTAAGTTTCAGCGCGTTACTGTCCTACTCGAACTGTGGAATCACCGAATCGCCGTCGATGTCTGGACCGGTAGGTTCGGCAGGGCTTGATTGGTGTTCCTCGAAGAAAGCGACCGCGTAGGTGGTCTTGAACGCCGTCAGTAACATCTGCATCGCCAGTGAAATCGCCGCGATAGCGACGAGTTCGGTCACCGAAAAACCCATCCCGGCAGGCATGCCTGCGGTCGCAGCCCCGCCCGTGCTCTGTATCGTTTGGAAGTTCTGAATCGTCCGGAAGAACACGAATCCCAAAACAGGCAGTGCAGTGATGATTCCGGCGACCACTTGGATAACCGAGTAGCCGAGCGTCGGCACGATATTCGACCAGACGAAGCGATAGCTTTGTTGGAACGACTCGATTGCACCGGCGTCGTTGACAACGACAGCGACCGGGAAAAACTGGATGAAGAACATGATAGTTGTGTATGCCAACACGAGCAGCCCGGCGAAGAGGAGAAGGACGATGACGCCGCCACTGAAGGCAAGGTCACCGCCAGTGGCGGCAGCACCGAAGCCGAGTGTAAACACGCCTGCGATAGTGAGGAAGATGAAGATGATAACGAAGGGGATGGTGATACCCAACTCGACAACGTTCGCCAGCAAGAGCGGCACGTACTTCTCACGACCGACGTCGGTCAGCGTGGACAACGAGGTCCGCGACGTGTCGCTTTCGACTGCCTCGTCGGCCATGCCGTAGATTCCAGCGATGATGAACGGCGTGATAAAGAACGTCAGCGCCTGCAACGCCAGCGGGAGGAGGGGGGGATTTGCGCCAACTGTGCGGCGGTCTGCGGGAGTACGACGAGACCGAGAATGAGTCCGCCGAGGAACAGGACCGGGTTCGTTCTGATACCTCGGAGGGCGGTTTGGAGGGACTTGATAGCAGCCATCATTCGACGTGTCGATTCGATAATACGTAAATGGGAGGGTTGTCATCGGTGAAAATCGGAATAAGCGTCGTCGAGTCCTGCGGTTAGCGGTCACGGAGTGGGACGGATACGAGAAACAAATCAATTAGATAACACACTGATGGGAGAGAAATAACTGACTAATATCAAATGGATAACAAACCGAGAGCAGAAACAGAGCAGAGAGAGGATAGAAAGACGGCGGAGAGACGGACAGTCAAGCCGTCGGCGAAGATACCCGGAAAGCGGTGGCGAGTGCACCGAGCATGGCAATAGCGGCGAGGAACATCGAAAGCCGCCCGTCGATGGCTGTCTGCGTGAGAAGCCCGCTGCTCACGAGGAGCAAGACGGTTCCCACGCCGGCGAGCCGAACGTCCGCAGTCATACTCCGACGGCGGTCGTTCCGGTACTTATGACTTTTCGTCTGGGCCTGTAGTGACAACATGCCTCACCCCATCGTCCGCGACCGCGACCCACTTTAGCCGGCAGGGAGAACGACCGGGTATGACCGAAGCCGACGCGGCCGACCTGGCAGACCTCCGGGTCGTCGCAGACTACCAGTTTGGGGGCGGTGCGGGTGACGCACTGTTCCCTGCCGACGCGGATATCGAACTCTCACGCTCGCGGAGCGGCCGCCCGCGACAGGTGTACGTCGAGGGCGACCGCGTCACCTCCTACGGAACCGACGGCCGCTTCACCCTCGGCATTGCCGGCGGGCGGCGACTCCGTGCCGAACTCGACGATGCGTACGTCGTCCGCGTGGGCGACGAGTCCATCCCGTTCGTTCGCGACGGCAAGAACGTCTTCGCGAAGTTCGTGACCGATGTGGACCCCGACATCCGCCCGAGCGACGAGGTTTGCGTCGTCGGTCCCGACGGCAACCTCCTCGGCGTCGGGCGCGCGGAACTCTCTGCAGATGCCATGCTCGACTTCGAGACGGGGATGGCCGTGCGGGTCCGCGAAGGTGCGGGAAGCGAAGAATAGCGACGGGAAAATATCCCCACCCCCGGCGCCTGCCGGAGTCGGAACCCGGTTTTACAGATACTGCGCTAGTCCGAGTGCTTCGACGAGCGGAACACCCGCAATCACGGCACCGATGAGATAGCCGCCGATGGCTCCGCCGTTGAGAAGCGGGAGTCCGGCGTGGGCGCGGCCTTTCATCACGGCCCACATGAGACCGGCGAAGCCGATGAACGTCCCGACCATGGCGAGCAGTGCGGGCAAATTCAACACCGGAAGCGCCGAGATGCCGAGCGCCGGGGCTTCCGAGAAGACCGCCGCCGACGCGACCATCACCGTCGGCATGACCGCGTCGCCGAGACCGATGAAGAACGCGTCGCGGTCGGCGGGGTCGCGTTCTTCGTCTGTGTCTCCTGCGTCTGCGTCTTCCGCATCGTTCCCGGCGTCTGCGTCCGCTGCATTCTCACCGACATCGTTTGCATCACGCGCGAAGTCGTCGTCGAGGAGCGAGTACGAGAAGGTCGTCGGGATGACGAGCACGACCGGAATTCGGAGGTCCATCACTCCTTCGGCGAGGTCGAGCATGTGTTTCGTCTTGTAGACGCTGATAGCGTCGTAGACGGCGAGAACCGATAGGAGTACGAGCGACGGGAGCAGTCCGAAACTAATGCCGAACAGTCCTGCTGCGCCCGCGCCCATGAGCGCTCCCGAGATGTCGATGACGTACCACTCGGGATAGACGAAGAGCGCGATGGCGACGGCCGCCGAGAGACCGATTGCGAGGGGTTCGCTCGGGATGATGGCCGAGAAGACGTACCACGAGAGCAACCCGCTCGTAAAGACGATAATCCCGCGAATGAGTTGGTCGAGGTCGTATTTGAACGCCGCGAGCATGAACGCCGTCATACCGATAATCGCGCCGATGTAGACGAGGCTATTCGTCGGGTTTGACGGGTCGTCGAACGTCTGGTATCCGAGTTCGGAAAAGGTCGGAGCGAGGGCGAGCGCACCCACCTGTACGACGAGGAAGATGAGGGCGGCGAGGGCGACCCCTCGATAGGCGCGGCGTGACATGAAGGGGCGTTTCCACCCGAAGGCTTTGGGGATTGCGCTCTGGATTCGTCAGCGGGCGTAAAGTTTGCTGCCGACGAGTCGCGCTGGATTGCCGTCGTCAGCCGTGATAGCGACGTACGGACGGTCGACCGGGCCGAACACGTCGACGATACGGCCAACTGTCGAGAGCGATTCATCGACGACCATCGTGCCGATGTCCGGTTGGTCGTCGTTGCCGAGGCGAACGATAGCGAGTCCTTGTGCCGTTCGGGAGACGGTGCCGATTCGTCGCATCAGTCGCGGAGGATGTCGACGTAGGCGGCGGCGGCCTGTACGATGTCGTTTTTGGTGGCGTCGTCGGCGTTGTTCACGAGGACGCGACCGCGCGGCTCGAACTCACGGGAGTACTGTTTGTCTCGTTCGATGACCGCGTCGTAGCCGACCTGCTGGACGGCCTTCGCAACTTCGTCTACGGTCGGGTCTTCGACTGCTGCCGACTTGGAGACCCGCCGACCCTCGCTACGCGAAAGCGAGGCGTCGAGGTAGGCGGGGTAGATGACGTTCTCGACCATACCCGTGTCTCCGCCATCCGACGGTAATACGGTTGTGGTCTCTTCGGGGCGGGGGGCAGACGCCTGACGATTCCGTAGTCGGATGTTTATTATACAATGCGTGGTGGGAAACAAGTGACATGAGCGGATTCGGGTACGTTGGATTGGTTATACTGTCGGTCGTGTTCGGGTTTTCGTTCCGGTGGCTCGACCCGGGAGCTTCCGCGCAAGTGTCTCAGCAGTTCGGAATCCCCAGTCACGTGGGCTGGACGTTCGCTATCGCGGCGTTCCTGTGGGCGTACCTCCCCGTTCTCGCGGGAGCAGACATGGGCAACGAACTGTGGTTTTTCGGGTCCGTGGTCGCCGGGGTTGGGTTCTTTGCCGTGGCTGTCTCCGTGAGTTCGATAGACGCGTATCGCCTGTTGCGGCGTGTGTCCTTCGCCCAACCCGAAACCAACACCCCGAGCCATACACACTCGCTCGTCGGCACTTCGGGTCTACCGACACCACTCTCGGGCGACCGGGAAGACGAGCCCAAAACACCGTTTTCCGGTCGCCCGTCTGTCTACACCGATTGGACCGTCCGAAGAGGAGATTTCAACAGTTCGAGGAGAGAGTGGAAGCATTTCGGCGAAGGGACTGAGCAAGCCGAATTCTCGCTCGGAGACGGCACAGTCGAGGTCACTGCAGAGGACCCCCGCACGTTCAACAAAAAAGAACACACGTTCACTATCGACCTCTCGAAGCACGTCCCGGAGCCTGCGGCCACGTTCCTCAGGGAGCATCCGGACCTCCCGGCTCCCGAGTCGTCGGACGACAACCTCCAATTCGCCGAGCGATATATCCCTGCCGACAGCTCTGTCACCGTCATCGGAAACGCGACTCAAGCCGCCGACCCCGGCGTCGTCTGTATCGAAGGAGCGTCTGAATCGGTCTTAATTCGAGGCGACGCCGAACTCGCGCGTTGCAC
>NZ_JBZRPK010000591.1:0-8672 GCF_058382125.1 Haloferax sp. s1 | reverse complement strand
TCCCGAACTCGTCCATGTTGGCCTTGCCGACGATGGTCGCGCCTGCTTCCTTCAGGTGCTCGACGACCGTCGCGTCGTACGGGGGAACGTAGTCTTCGAGCATCGCAGAGCCGCAGGTCGTTCGGAGACCCTTCGTCGAGATGTTGTCCTTGACGGCGATGGTCTTACCGTCGAGAGGGCCATCTTCGTCGCTCTCGACCGTCTCTTTCGTGATGAATGCGTTCAGAGACATTTAGGACACCCGTGGACCCTTGAAGAAGCCGTCTTCGGTCTCTGCGGCGTTCGAGAGCGCCTCTTCCTGCGTCAGTCCCTCGTGGACCTCGTCGGGGCGCATCACGTTCACCAGTTCGTCCTCGCGGTCGACTTCGGGAACCTCGTCGAGGGCGTCGAAGTATTCGAGGATGTCCGCGAACTGCGTCGTGAACTCCTCGACCTCGTCCTCGTCGAGGTCGACCCGCGCCAACTCGGCGACGTGTCGTACCTCGTCGGCGTCGACGGGCGTATCGCTCATGTATCGGAGGAAACGGAGACTGGGAGTAAGGGTTTCGGTGTGCGCCGTTTCGTCTTCGTCTCCGTTTCGTCTTCGTCTCCGTTTCGTCTTCGTCTCCGTTTCGTCTTCGTCACCGTCTCGACTTTGTCTCGCCCGGCCCTGGCTACCTAATTATTCCTGATTAATTGTCCAAAAATACGCCAATTCCGTCCTTTTCTCGCCGTCAGATATAAGTAATCGCCCTCAATACGAATAGGTGGAGAACGACCGTTCCCAGTTGCTTCTCTCGCACACAATGACAGAAAGTGTCCGACGTTTCACGACAGATAGCGCGCGCGTGCGCAATGAAAAAAAGAAAGATTCCAAGCAGACAGAGACCGACCGAGAGCAGGCGCTCTCGTGTCCCGAATGTGGCTCGGAGACGCTTGTCTCCGACTCGGAACACGGAGAGACCGTCTGTGACGAGTGTGGTCTCGTCGTCCAAGAAAACGAGATAGACCGCGGCCCGGAGTGGCGTGCGTTCAACTCCTCAGAGAAAGACCAGAAGTCCCGTGTCGGTGCCCCGACCACCAACATGATGCACGACAAGGGGCTTTCGACCAACATCGGCTGGCAGAACAAAGACGCCTACGGCCGCTCGCTCTCGTCTCGACAACGCGAAAAGATGCAGCGACTCCGCACCTGGAACGAGCGCTTCCGCACCCGCGACTCCAAGGAGCGGAATCTCAAGCAGGCGCTCGGCGAAATCGACCGGATGGCCTCCGCACTCGGCCTTCCGGAGAGCGTCCGCGAGACTGCGTCCGTTATCTACCGCCGCGCTCTCAACGATGACTTACTCCCCGGCCGTTCTATCGAAGGCGTCGCAACAGCAGCATTGTACGCCTCCGCCCGCATGGCAAGTACGCCTCGGTCGCTCGACGAGATTACGAGTGTTTCGCGCGTCGAAAAGGAAGAAATCGCTCGCACGTACCGGTACGTCGTCCGCGAGCTAAAGCTCGAAATCAAGCCCGCAGACCCCGAACAGTACGTCCCACGATTCGCCAGCGAACTCGGGCTGTCCGACGAATCCGAGCGCCGCGCACGCCAACTCTTGAAAAACGCCAAAGAACAGGGTGTCCATTCAGGGAAGTCCCCGGTCGGTCTCGCCGCCGCCGCAGTCTATGCGGCCTCACTTCTCACCAACGAGAAGGTAACACAAAACGAGGTATCCGGCGTCGCTAACATCTCCGAAGTAACTATTCGCAACCGCTACCACGAACTGCTCGAAGCCGAAGAGCAGGCCCAGATGCCCTGACCGGTCTGGTCTTTTCGCAACACCGATAACACACCAACTGTAGCCACGGGTATGGAGACGACCCGACACTTCACCTCGACGGTGTACATCGTCAACGACGGCGCAGTCGCCCTCCACCGACACGAACGTCTCGGCATCCGCATTCCGCCGGGCGGTCACGTCGACCGCGACGAACTCCCCCACGAGGCGGGCTTGCGCGAAGTCCGCGAGGAGACGGGTCTCAATCCGACACTCGTCGATGACACCGACCCGGTTCCCGCACCCGGTGGCGAGGCGCTTCCCCACCCGCGGTACCAGATGCTCTACGACATCAACGTCCACGACGACGGCGAGGTCGGCCACCAGCACATCGACCACATCTACTACGCCCGCGTCGACTCCCGCGATATCGACCCCGCACCGGGCGAAGCCGACCTCGAAGCGTGGGACTGGTACGGCCCTGCGGACCTCCGTGAGAGCGACCTCGACGAGGATACGATTCAGATCGCACTGGAAGCTATCGAGGTCGTCTCCGGCAGCAACTGAGTGGCCGCTCTGAAATCGCCGCTACTCTAACAGCGACCGCACGTATTTTTCGACGTGGTTGTCCATCCGGCGTTTGAATCCCGCTTGCCGGGCGAGTCGGTCGAGTTCTCTGGAGGCGTACGTGCCGTACTGCACCGCCTTTTTGTTCGCCTCGGCGACTGACTCCGGAATACTGTCCTTTGCGGCTTCGCGGAGGGCGACTTTCCGCCGGTCGCCGTCCACGAGTAACTCACCCGGAAGCGGGAGCGCGGCGTCCACAACTCGGTCGTGGAGCAGCGGAGCAACCGGTTCGACGCCCGCCGCGCGAAGTACGAGCACGTCGCGTTCGAGTTGGTCGGGGAGCGTGTGAATCAGTTCTCGGGCGGCCCCCCGAACCGTCTCGGCTTCGACGCGGGGGTCGTCGGGGGCCTTGGCGACCTTGGCGTAACCGCCGAAGAGCTCGTCCGAGCCCTGTCCGACCGCGAGGCGGTCGTAGCCGTCGGCTGCGACCTGCTCGGCGAGCAGATACAGCGGCAAGACGATTTGCACGTCCATCGGATTCGTCCGCCCGAGTGCATCGACGATTTCCGGGACGGCGCGTTCGAGCGCGTCGTGGGAGAGTTCGACGACACGGAGGTCTCTCCCCATCGCATCGGCGGCGTCGCGGGCGGCGGCGATGTCGTGTGAGCCTTCGAACCCGGCGACGTAACACGGGGCGTCCGGAACGCCAGCAGCGACGACCGCGGAGTCGACGCCGCCAGAGAAGGCGACGGCGAGTCCGTCGTCGTCAACCGAGCGAACCGACTCGGAAACGGCGTTGCGGACGCGGGCGAGGGCATCCTCGCGGTCGGTGGAAACCGGTGGGTCGGGAAGTTCCCAGACGGATTCGTCGCGACCGGCGGACTCACCAGTCATGTGACGGGCGTGGCCCGGCGGGGCGGCAACCGGGTCGGAGAGGTCGCGGTGGTCGAACGACCGCGTCTCGGGGTCGTCACGTTCGGAAAAGAGCGGTTGGCGGCCGAGCACGTCGCGGACGAGACGACTATCGACTTGGCCCGCGTACCCCGCGGTTCCGGGGAGCGGGTCGCGGCCGTCGAGCGCGCGCCGAGCGAGAGAGGAGTCCGCGCCGCGCATCACAGCAAGTCGTCCAACGCGTGTTTCACGCGGCGTTTCGCTCCACCGGCCGCCTGCTGGAACGAGATGCGCCACGGAGTCTTGCTGCCGACGACACTGGTTCGGCCTTCGGTGATGGCGTCGAGGATGGCATCGGCGGTTCGCGTCTCGGTCCCGACTTCCGTAACGGCCTGTCCGACCATCTCGGCGATGTGCGCGTCGCTTCCGGCGGTCATTGAGAGGCCGCGACGCTTTGCGAAGCGCTCTGCGCGCTGATTTGCGATGCCGGTCAGGAGTCGGGAGTTATAGATTTCGATGGCGTCCGCCGCGGCGAGTTGGGCACGGGAGATGTGCGGAGCCACGCCGTGGCGCGACTTCTGGAACGGGTGGGGGATAACAGCGATGCCCCCGGCGTCGCGGATGCGGTCGAGTGTCTCATCGTACGAGAGACCTGCGGGAATCAGCTCTTCGACACCCAGTGCGAGAACGTGCCCTGCGGCGCACGTGACCTCCATTCCCGGGATACCGACGAGTCCGTAGTCCGACGCGAGGTCCGCGGCTTCGAGACTGGCGTCGATTTCGTCGTGGTCGGTCACGGCGAGGGCGTCTAACCCGACCGCGACCGCCTGTTCGAGGAGGTACTCGATTGGGTCTCGTCCGTCGTATGACAGCGACGAGTGTGAGTGCAACTCGACCGATAACACATCGTCTCCTAACAAAGGCGGCTAAAAAAGCGCCCCGGTCCCGGTGTGATTGGGGTGGGTGAGTCACGCACAATTGTTAGCTTATGAATCTCTCCCCTACGAGACGTTCTGTATCCGGCGAGATACCGTACGAACGTGAAATAATGTAAGGATATAGATATAATATCGTGGGTTGCGAACTATTGGCACGGTGGTAGACCCCCCACGTGAGAGGGCCACCAGGGAGAAAGAACATGACCGTACGAGACATCGCACGACCGAAGGACGAACTGGTAACCGCAACAATAGACACACCCATACAAGAACTGGCGAAGATGATGGAAGACCGGATGGTCGGGTCTGTCATCGTCGCCGACGGCGACTCAGTTGAGGGTATCGTCACGGACCGTGACATCGCGCTCAAGTGCGTCGGTGCTGGCGGAAGCGTCTCCGAGATGAAAGCGAAAGACGTGATGACGGAAAAACCGTTCACCGTGGACGCGAATACCGGCGTCTACGAGCTATTCCGGAAGATGCACGAACACGGCGTCCGGCGCGCACCCATCGTCGACGATGGCAAGCTTAGCGGCATCATCACCTTCGATGACCTGCTCGTCCTCCTCGAAGACGAGATGCACGAACTGAGCGAAATCGTCCGCGCCGGGTCACCGCCGTACACGCCAGCCTAACCCGTCGGCAGTCGAGTCTACGGGCGATTCGCACCGGCCAACTCATTTTTGCGCACGTTTGTGCACATAGAAAGGGTTTACAATGTGCGTTCTGACCATACCAATGAATGACGCTTCCCGACGCGGACCGCGACCTCGTCGTCGCCGAACTCGGTAGAGACCCGACGCCGGCCGAGGAGATACTCTTCGAAAACCTCTGGAGTGAACACTGCGCCTACCGGTCGTCCCGACCGCTCTTGTCGGCGTTCGACTCGGAAGGCGACCAGGTCGTCATCGGCCCCGGCGACGACGCTGCAGTCGTCTCCTTGGACGACGACACGTACATCACACTCGGCATCGAGAGCCACAACCACCCGTCCTACGTCGACCCGTATGACGGCGCGGCCACGGGTGTCGGCGGCATCGTCCGCGACACCCTCTCGATGGGCGCGTACCCCATCGCCCTCGCCGACTGCCTCTACTTCGGTGACTTCGACCGCGAGCACTCGCGGTACCTCCTCGACGGCGTCGTCGAGGGAATCGCCGACTACGGGAACGCCATCGGCGTCCCGACGGTGACCGGTGCGACCTCCTTCCACGAGAAGTACGAAGGTAATCCGCTCGTCAACGTCGCCTGTGTCGGCCTGCTCTCGGCCGACCGCCTCGTCACGGCCGAAGCACAGAAAGCTGGCAACAAACTCGTCCTCATCGGCAACTCGACCGGTCGCGACGGTCTCGGTGGCGCATCTTTCGCTAGCGAAGACCTCGCAGAAGATGCCGAAACCGAGGACCGCCCGGCCGTACAGGTCGGCGACCCGTACACGGAAAAACTCCTCATCGAGTGCAACGAGGCGCTCATCGACGAGGACCTCGTCGAGTCCGCCCGCGACCTCGGGGCCGCCGGTCTCGGCGGCGCATCCTCCGAACTCGTCGCCAAGGGCGGCTTCGGCGCGCAAATCGACCTGAAGGCGGTCCACCAGCGCGAACCCAACATGAACGCCTTCGAGATTCTGCTCTCGGAGTCCCAAGAGCGCATGTGCTACGAAGTCGCGCCGGAGAACGTCGAACGCGTGCAGGAAATCGCCGACCGGTTCGACCTCGGAAGCGAGGTCATCGGCGAAGTCGCCGAGGGCAACTACGTCTGTACCTTCGACGGCGAAACCGTCGTGGACGTGCCGCCGGAGTTCCTCGCCGAGGGCGCACCGATGAACGACCTCGACGCTGCCGAACCAGAATCCGCCGAGCGCGACCTGCCCGACGCAGACCTCACCGAAGCCTTCGAAGCGGTCGTCTCCGACCCCAACACGGCCTCGAAGGAGTGGGTCTACCGCCAGTACGACCACGAGGTCGGCCTGCGGACCGCTCGTCGCCCCGGCGACGATTCGGCACTCCTCGATATCCCCGAAGCGGGAACGAAACTCGCCTTTACCGCCGGTGCCGACCCTAACTGGACGAACGCGGCCCCCTACGACGGTGCCCGCGCGGTCGCCCTCGAAAACGCGACCAACCTCGCCGCGAAGGGCGCGACGCCCCTCGCAACCGTCGACTGTCTGAACGGCGGCAACCCCGAGAAACCCGACGTGTACGGCGGCTTCAAGGGAATCGTCGACGGCCTCGCCGACATGTGCAGCGCACTCTCGGTCCCCGTCGTCGGCGGCAACGTCTCCCTGTACAACGACTCCGTCTCCGGTCCGATTCCGCCGACGCCGACGCTCGCGATGGTCGGCGAAGCGGACGGCCAGTCGCCCGGTCTCTCGCTCTCGGGAGAAGGTGACCTCTTCCTCGTCGGCACCGGCGGCGAGGCCCTCGGTGGCTCGGCCTTCCTTGCCCACGCCGGTGGCTCGGACGCCTTCCCGACGCTCCCCGATGCCGAAGCCGCCGCGACGGCAGTCGAGACGATTCGAACCATCGCCGCCGCCGACTCCACGCTCGCCGTCCACGACGTGAGCCACGGCGGTCTCGCGGTCGCACTGGCCGAGATGGTTACCGAGGATGTCGGTGCCGACGTTTCGACCGACGACCTCGTTGCGTTCTTCGACGAGACGCCCGGCCGCGTCGTCGTGGAGACGACCGACGAAGCCGCCCTTCGCGACCTCGCCGGCGACGTGCCCGTCGTCGAACTCGGGACGACGACCGACGACGCGACGCTTTCCGTTGCTGTCGATAGCGACGAGTTCGCCTACGGCGCGGGCGACATCGCCGACCTCCGCGACGTACTCACCCGCGAACTGGACTAATTCGAAAACTCTCTTTCTGCCCCATCTCTGTCTCCGTTTCTGTCCTCGTTTCGACCACCATCTCTGTCTCCGCTTCTACCCCGCATCTACCCGTTTCTGCCACTCTTTCCGTATCCGTCTTCGAGACACTGGCGTGGCGACGCGGCAGAAAAACGGAGAGAAAGCTGAAGTCGTTCGAACTGCCGGTTCTACGCGAGAATCAGGGGCAACCCGAACGTGACGGCGAGACCGACGGCGAGGACGAGAACGCCGGTCGTGACCTGGCCCATGCTGAAATCCTGCATCGGAGAGGTAACTCGGCCGTCCTCGCCGGACTGGTGGTCATCGTGGTCATGGTCGCCCGCGTGGTGGTCGTCGCTCATACGCGACGCGACGGGTTCGCGGTACAAAAACGCACCTAACCGTCGTCCTGCGACGGCAGCGTTCGACCATCGTCGGCGCGTCTGTGGCGACACACAGACCTAAATCCCGTGCGGAACTATGGCCTATGTGAACTCTCGACGCCCACCTGACGAGCGCCGCTGGTGGAAAGAGGCCGTCGTTTACCAGATTTACCCGCGAAGCTTCAACGATTCTGATGGTAACGGCGTGGGCGACATCCCGGGTATCATCGAGAAGGTGGAGTACCTCGACGACCTCGGCGTGGACTGCGTCTGGTTGAATCCGGTGTACGAATCCCCCGGCGTCGACAACGGATACGACATCTCGGATTACCGCGCTATTTTGGACGAGTTCGGGACGATGGCCGATTGGGAGGCGCTCCGCGACGCGCTCCACGAGCGCGATATCCGGCTTATCATGGACCTCGTGGTGAATCACACGTCCGACGAACACGAGTGGTTCGTCAAGTCGCGGTCGTCGAAAGACAGCGAGTACCGCGATTACTACTGGTGGCGTGAAGGACGCGACCCCGACGAGGTTGCCGCGTCGACCGACCGAACCACCCTCGACCCCGACGACTACGACACGCCCGACGGGGTGAACGAGGTTCCGCCGAACGACTGGGAGTCCTTCTTCGGCGGTCCCGCGTGGACCTACGACGAACACACCGGAGAGTGGTATCTCCACCTGTTCGACGAGCGGATGCCCGACGTGAACTGGGAGACAAAAGCCCTGCGCGAAGAGATGTTCGAGATGATGGAGTGGTGGCTCGACAGGGATATCGATGGGTTCCGAATGGACGTTATCAATCTCATCTCCAAGCCGGACGGCTTACCCGACAGCGACGACCCGACGGCTATCGTCCGCGGCGCGGACAAGTTCGTCAACGGCCCGCGTATTCACGAGTATCTCTCGGAAATCTACGACCGGGTGCTCGCCGGAACCGATTCGATGACGGTCGGCGAGATGGCCGACCTCACCGTCAAACAGGCGAAAGACTTCGTCGGCGAGGACGGCGACGGCATGAGCATGGTGTTCACGTTCGACCACATGCGCCTCGACATGACAGACGCCGGTCGCTGGTCCTATCACGAGTGGTCGCCGCGGGAACTCAAAGAGTCGATGTCCCACTGGCTGGAAGGACTCGCCGACGATGGCTGGAACTCGCTGTTTCTCAACAATCACGACGAACCGCGGATGGTCTCTCGCTTCGGCGACGACGGCGAATATCGAACGGAGTCAGCTAAACTGCTCGCGACGCTTCTGCACACCCTCCGCGGAACGCCATACATCTATCAGGGC
>NZ_JBZRPK010000006.1:0-544 GCF_058382125.1 Haloferax sp. s1 | reverse complement strand
CAATTGAACTCGTCAAGTGTCAGCGTCCGTTCGAAATCGTCGTACACTGTGAGGTTCAGGTCGTTGGTCTTCTCAACCATCCGTGCCTGGGCGCCAAACTTGACGGAACTGGGATTGCCCGCGAACAGAATGTCCCGCTTGGCATCGAATTGCAGGCTGGTCTGTTCCTCTTCGGTGGTTTCGTCCTCATCCTCGAAGGCGCCCAGCTGATAGGTGGAGGCGTCGTTGCCCTCGCCTTCAACAAACAGGTCCGGCTTCTTGCGGTTGCCTGAGACATCGTAGCCCATGGTCAGCCCCTCGCCGAGCCAGACCGACTCCATGGTATCCGGCGTCTCGTCGCTTGCTTCCGAGTAGGCGGTGGAATAGTCGAGGGTCCAGTCCGCAAGCTCGTTCTTGCCGCCAAGCTGGACGTTGTAGATCTGCTGGGTGCCGGTGCTGGCCTTACCGACGCGCTCAATCGCGCCGTCCTCAAAGGTAGCGCCATCGTCATCGAGCGCGGTCAGGTTGCCGTCTTCGAATTTATAGGGATTCTCAAGCTCGTTCT
>NZ_JBZRPK010000592.1:0-8788 GCF_058382125.1 Haloferax sp. s1 | reverse complement strand
ACCTCACTGCTTGCTGTTGCCCCACATCCGTGGGACGTAGCCAAGGTCCTCGACGCCATCCGCGTAGTCGCGGAGGAGATTGAGGTTGTGCTTGTTCTCAGTTGGGGGAGAAAAATTAAAATTTAAGTGAGTGCTTAGTTGGTCAAGATTGATCTCTACTTGGTTGAGACAGTGATATCAAGTGACAATGTCTCAGTAACACCTTCCACGATTATGTCTCGCTTGAATGTGTACGTCCCTGGGGGAAGATATGGACTCCCAGAATGACCCCATAGTTGATACTGCATTCGGTAGGATTCTCCTTTTGAGAGAGTTGCAGCTGTTTGTTGATCTGGACGATCTGGATATAGTTCGTCCTCACTCGCAAACCACCGTCCGTTCTTGTCTTTCCATGTGTTCATCCTCCCAACAAGGACGGCTTTTACATTGCCTCGGTTGCGTGTTCCTTCAATCGAGTTAACAGAATTGGTGCACGACTGTAATAAAGTAATATCCTCCCCAATCGTATTCTTGAGTTGAAGCCCGAGTTCAGCAGTAGACTCCTTGCTGATATCCATGTCGTCCATCCAGATCTTGGCCTCTAGATTATCTGCAGAGAAGTTGTAATCACGTACTTTTATTTCCCGCTTTGGATCGGATTTAGCGGATCCGGTTCCGGTAATCATCGCCGTTCCAAGTCCACTGGCCATTAGCGCTTGCAGATATTTTCTGCGTTGCATCAATTTAGAATTCGCTGTATTTGTAATATTAATGTGCTTTTCGGATGTTATTTCAGTCTCAAAAACACTTATGTGTTGGAATATCTAAGAGATCAATGCATGAAAATTGGCCTCTACTGGACCGATGAAAATGGCGTACAGGACTCTATGATTGATAATGCAGAAAATGCACTCTCGGATCTCATTGCCCAACTCAATACTGACACAATCATAGAACGCGAACGGATGGGAGAAGTGTCTGGAAGTTGGGAAAATTGCGAAACATACAACGATTATATGAGTGAATTTAACTCCCAAGCAAGTTTTAGCGATGGGGAAACTGCTATACTCATCTACTTTCGGGGTCTGATTCAGGGGTTCAGTTTCTCTGACCAAGCCGCAGCAGGGAAAGCCTCAACGGTTGGTGGTGCAAACCAGTACAACTCCGAGTACTGTGTAGTGAACGGGGATCTGAATAATTACGATGCTACTACATTCAAAAACTTCGTGAAGCATGAGTGGTTACACCTTCATGGAGCTACTCATGGGGATGGCGCACAATGGAATCGGTATTACGGATATGCCAATTCTCCGATGCTGACCGGCTACGCAGAATCTATTCGAGGAGGAAATCAGAAGCCATCCAATATCTGTAACCGTGATAAGGTTGGGACGATTGACGCACACGACGGGGAGATCTCGTCATGTGCTGATGTTTCCTCGGCAATCGACAGTAACTACTAACGGATAATAGAAGGTAGCGTTCAGCGAACCCTAAACCCGTCTTTTCTGCTGTTAAGTACCTTCTGTTGTGGTTGATTGTCGGTGATTCCCATTGGGGCAGCGGAGAGTCACAACTGGTAGGATGAGATTCCCAAAAAGCGTCTGGATGCTGTGTATAAGTCTTCTCTACTATCCAGAACTATCATTACGGCCTTAGACCTCAAAACCCTAGCGGTCAGACTTATACTGGAGCTTCCGAGTTAACAATCAATAACGATAGGAACCCCCGATTGTCTGGTCGTTGATGTTATGGGGCAGTGAAACTTCGCTCTGGCCTACTCCTCGTGGTATGCTTTGTACACCTCAGCAAGCAATTCGTGCACCTCAGGGCGATTCTATCAGGGATTCCCGAGGCTTTCAACCGGTTAAACTTCCAGCGCCGGAGTGAGAAACACCCCCTCTTCGAGACTGTACTCGACGAGACTGCAGAAGTATGCTGCGAGCGTGAGCATCAACCGCTGATAGAATCCTTCTGTAGAGAGTGACTCGTCTACTGAAAGTTATATCTACGTCTGAACACGATTGGCCAAACCAGTTACAAATTTGAGATTTTTCCTTCGTCACCACGTCACCAGTCTCAACGGATGAGGCGCCGTTCAACATATGTGAGGTGTCTGGGTTATGGACGCTCGACACGTCTTGATGCCTTTCGAAAAGGTGTCCTGATAAGTGCCGCAGTCATGCGTTTCTTCGCTTAGCTAGGATGTGAGGCGGAACAATTTGAGGTATAGCACTAGAGAGTGCTCCCAATAGACACAATCTGATGGTGTCCTTAACATCTCAAATTAAAGTGCTTGAGAACGGATAATTGGAGTATTCCCTGCGGTGGATTCGCGCCTTTTCCGAAGAGGGGATTTCAGTGAGCGTTAGGTATAAGACCGGTTTTTTGGAGCCCGCCATTCACTAAAACCCCCGTACCAGCGATAATCGTTGCACCTACGATCCCTGTTGCAAGCGGTGCAAGGATTGAAAATAATGTTATCTCTGCCACCACCGGCACAAAGAGGTTGATACTAAACCCCAAGCAGGGGCCCATAACAAGTAGCCAAATGGTAGAAAAAGAACTTCCTTGAGACGATTTATATGCCGAAATGCTAACTAGTATGAGTATCCCGGCGAATACGAGCACTGATTGAATGGCTGTCGGAGGTTCTGCATTCCACTCCCGGAGGGCAGTAAGTACCCCAAGAATGGTGACCAAGCCGACCGTGGAGGTGACAGCCGTCTTCATCATCGTTTTACTTCGCATAGATGTAATTTGATGTCTATGATTTGAAACTCTTGTGGCTAATATCTTATATTACATTCAACCAACTGGAGTAATATAATCCATATTATTATGCCATACGTAACCGAGTGAACGCGAATCACGTGGAACACGTCTCACGAAAAGAGCGGGTACATAGAACTCTTCGACACTGCATTCCACCTCTATTCGAGTCGAACTGCTTTGCAAAACTCGTGCTCTTATTCAGCACAGGTGTGAAAAACTGTCTCCAACTCGGAAATCACATCGAACCCTCCACAAATGGTCGGTCGCGAGCGACGCGGAGGGCGGCAGCGGCGAGCGGGGCGGGCGCTACATACACACCTATCCAGCCGGCTATGTCGCTCGGTGAGCCATTCACCGCCCTGGCGGACTCAAAAAGGGCGAGGCCGCCTCGGCCGTCCCCCGACCCCGCAAGCACCGCAGGCACGAGGCGCGCAGCGGCGGTCGCGGGACGTCGGGCGGCCGAGGGCTTTCATCGATGATAGGCTGAAAAGTCTATCATACCGCATTCGTGCGATTTGCTCTGGACCAACACGGTGTTTGCAGGGGCGAAGAGCCACTTCGTCTATCCCCACTCCCTCCCAGAGCGTGAAATCACGAAAACGGTCGATATGACCTTTGTACCCCCGGAATGTAACGTGTTACTGAACGATGCGACTAACGGACTCGGATCAGAACGGAGTGATGGACAGATGAGTGACCTGCTTGATGCCGCCGAGGGCGCCATCGCGCTAGTGTGCGGGGGATTCATTTTCCTCCTGTTCGGAAGCGCGCTGGGTACGACGGGGCTGATCGATCTCAGCTTCTGGGGGATCGTCTACGTCCTCGTCGGTATCGTTGTCCTCGTAACGGCCGCTGCAGCTGCAGCCGGTGCCGTCATCTCGGAGGTTGTATGACACTACGCTCACTTCTCGTCGACCTCGTATCGACGAATGACCCGAAGGAGGTCCCAGATGAGCAGATCCTGAACGTCCTCCGTGAGAACGACCGTATCGCGATGGGAACGCAGGATATCGCCGATGCAGTAGATATGTCTCGACAGGGCGTCGAGAACCGATTAGACGAGCTCGAACTCGAGAATCGAGTCCAATCACAGAAAATAGGGAACGTTCTTGTTTGGGATCTGCATCCAGATGAACGGCGAGACGTAGTTCCGGCTGAAATCGACCGCCTTGTTCACGCCTTTGACCTAATCCGAGACCAGTTTGCAATGACCCGCCGACTGGGAATGTATATCCTCCTCACCGGGTTTGCCCTCATCTTCACGAGCTTGAGCACGGCACTCGCTGCAACGCCGGTTGATCCCTTCGCAGAGATGCTCCTCGTGTGGGGATACGGAATCGCTGCAGGTGGGGGTGCAGCGTGGTTCGTCGGAGGTGGAACACAGCTTGCGACGATTGTTACTGAACACGTCGTCTATTGGCGGTTGACTGGAGAATCACTACGTACATGGAAAGAAGCCGATGCTGCAGCATCCAGCCAACGTGGTCAGATCGATGGTCGCCTCATCGTTGGCCTCTTTGTGCTCGTGCTCATCGGCGGCGCACTCGTTGGTGCTGCAAGTGACCTTCAAGCGGGGTTAGCTGCATCTTCTGCGTTTTCGTGGTTCGAAGCGACGGTTGTCGCTGGTCTATTTTTGGTCGCCCTTGTAGCGATGGTACTTGGAATCGAATAAGGGGGAGATGCTGAGCGACCACAAATCCTCGTAAGATGCGTCTCCTTCCGTCCCTATCCCTCAGCTACGACTCGAAACCAGGTCCTCGATGAACCGGAACCCGTTCACGTACGTCACCGAGTCCCCATACCCTTCACTCGCGAGGACGGTTTCGGCGCCTTCGCCGGCCGCGATGTCGGTCGTGTAGATGTACACCTCGGTCGCGGTCCCCGCACTGAGATGCTGGGCAGCGAGGGCGGCGAGGGCGGCGTCGGCACGTTCGACCTCGTCGGCAGGGCGCTCGTCGGCGTTCGCGATATACCGCTGGACGCCATCCATCACCCGCGAGACGACCGGCTCGGAGAACTCCAGTGGCGCCGCAATCGTCGCCCAGCCCTCGTCGATCGCGGTGTCGATGGGTGGCGCCTTGACGTCGGACTCGTCGACGGTCAGCTCCTCGTACACCCGTTCGGGCAGGACGAAGGTGACGTCGTTCCGGCGAGCGAACCGCCGAACAGCCTTGTACCGACTGTTCGACGGCTGTCCCATCGCGACGAACAGGCCGGTGTCGGCGATGTGGAGCCGGCTCACGCGTCGTCAGCGCCGTCGCCGTCGATGTCCAACTCGTCGAGTCCCGCCCCAGCCTCCTCGATGTCGTAGTGCTCGTGGACGACGGGCCGGAGTGCCTGGAGGATCATCTCCGCGGCCAGCGGCGAGATGTCGAGATCTTCCGCCATCAGGCGGTGGGTCACCTCGCCGCGCTCGCGGGCGACGGCGTAGGTGAGCGCGGTCGCGAGGCCGGCGACGCCGTGGCGGTCGATGTAGGTATCGATGTCGGCATCCGTTTCGCGGCGGCCGACGGCGTCGATGAGCGCCGGCGTGATCGTGTACTCGCGGTCGCCCGCAGCCGTCGTCACGGTCAGGTCGATCTCCCGGGCGGCGTACCGGCGTGGCTGTTCGTCGTCGGTGACGTCGACGACGCCGGCGTCGACGAGCCGATTGACGTAGCTGTAAGCGGTTCCCTGTGCGAGCTCGAGGTCGTCCATTACGTCCTGGACGGTCGCCTCCCCCTCCCGAGCGAGGTACGCGTACAGCTGGGCGAGCTGTGGCTCCTCGAGGAGATCGGCGACCGAGAGGAAGTCCTGGACGATGTCGCCGTCCGCGCGGTTTGAGGTGCGTGACACGATTCGTTCTTGATTACAGTTTACAGCGAATCAGTAAAGAGTGTTTGGTTACTCTGCCGGCGTCGCGACGAGATGCTCCTCGAGATCGCGCGTCCAGTACGTCGCGAGTCCGCCCGGACTACAGCGGGCGCACAACTGTATCGGGCCTTCCAGATGCCCCAGTTCGACCCGGAACCGCGTGAGCGCCGCGAGCGTGTCGACGACAAGACCACAGCCGTCACAGGCGACGTGATCGCGCTCGTCGGGATCCGGCTCCGTCTGGATCGCGCAGTCGACGCAGATCGGGTGGGTGACCCGTTCGTCCTGTCCCCAGGTGTGCGCCTCGCCGACCTCGGCGCCGGGCGAGGCGTCGCAGAAGGCACAGCCAGAGAGCGTCTGTTGCATCACTGCCCTCCTTCGCCGGCGTCGCGAGCGGCGGTCCAGCCTCGATGGAAGACCGCCAGTTGGAGAATCGAGTCGAATGCCTCGTCGCTTGGCTCGTGGACGAGAACGCGTTCGTCGGGGATGGGAGTGACGACGTCGTCGTCGACGAGGTCATTGACCAGAGAATGGGCTCTCCTGTCGTCAAAATCCGCTACTGCGACGCGGGCAGCATCTTGATCCTGTGCGACGAGTTCCGCTTCAAACCATTCGTGGTCGGCTGATGCATCGTCGAGTACGTCTGTACCGGGCATGGGAATCACGTCGGCGCGTATTGACGCGCCTCGGCCTCTCAGGCGCGGACAAACTACTCCGCTGCCACGTCGTTAACCAACACTGCGGGAGACTGCGATTCTGTGTTGGTTAAGTCGTGGGGGGATCAGAACTGATGAACGGGCCTCACGCGGAACGTATCTGGGTCAGTGTTCGGCGTCTCACTGGTTCGATTCAACGACGACCGCTGTGTGAGTCGGTTGACCAACTCCTCACGAACCGCTCCACGGCATACTGTCGTTTCGTGCCAGCCGAGACGTTCGTCGAAATACCGCTTCTGGAACCGCTGGCCGACGTCGTCGACGGCAATGAACTGTGTCCGCTTCACGCCCGCTACGCTCGTTGAGACGAACTCGGCTCCGACGTCTTCGTGGGTGAGTTCGACGAGTACGCACTCAACAAATGAGACGATGCCAGTCGGACTTCTGTTGTGAGGGAGCGCCAGTTCGAGATCTGTCCACGGTTCGTCGCTCGGTTGTTCAGTGTACTCGCTATGAAGTCGTGATCGCTGTTGCTCGTAGTCGGAAGACATGGTTGTTGAGTGGGGGCCTACGACAGCCCCCCTCGCCCCTCTCGGGGTGACAAACTCCACCGCGGATCGCACCCTCATCTAATGAGTGGATTCTGATATATCGGCTAGAGACTGTCGTCGTTTGATGACCCTTCGGCCGGAGAGAGCCAGCGGCGTTTGCACCCGTGTACCCTAGCCTTCCTTTGGATGATTTTGGAGGTGCAGAGAGAGTTGAAACGCCCTTAGATTTAGCAAGAGGTCCGTCGGGCAGTTTTCAGGCGTTACTAATGTCCTCGACGGGTTCCGAAAGATGGTGATTCAGCGAGATTGTGCTTGACGAGGTGTTGAAAGCACCGTATTCGAGAGGATTGGAGTCAAATTAGAATCAAGCCCTAGCAGAACTGACCGACCCCAACTGATGAGTTGCGAGACTATCCTTCCAGCACGATACCCATTCTTGCCCGAATTGGTCGACTGAATGCCTGAAAAGTGCATGACGGGTTTTCAATCTCCGTCACATCGCTGTCCGCTGAGAATAGTAATCTAACTGAGGGTTGGCTATCTGCGTCAGAACTCGTTTCCGTTACCCTCCGTTCCACTTAGTTGGTCATACATCCCGTCTGGGAATGGGAGACTTCCCCAGATCGAGTACGGGCACTGCTCCTGGCCGATGCAGTACCGCTGCATATCGTCGTTGTCACAGTTCATCGGAAGCGGGGTGTCGCCTCCAATGGTGTTCGAGAACTCGTAGCGAATCTGGTAGTCGGTGACTTGCTCGTCGTACCACGGCCACCGTGAGAAGACGCCCTTGAGGTCTGCAACAATCGTCTCAAGGTCGCTGTCCTGATACTGTGGCAGCCACATCACCATCCGGGCAAAGTTGTACAGGTCCTTTCGGACTGGCTTCTTCTCGTGGAGGCGCTCGGCCATATTGGCCATACAGGGGAGTTCGAACAGGTCCTCGATTGTCTCGACGTCGATGGACTGGACACCACGCGAAGACTCCTGAATCCGATAGTGGTTCGTATTTCCGTGCTCTCGAATGGTCAGACTCCGGTGGTCGTGCTGGGATGCGAGAAGGTTTCCGAGACTCCGAGGACTCGAGATGCGATTACACACATCTCGCTTCCAGCCCGCTTCCGGATCGTAGGACTCCACTGCTTCAAACAACTCCTTCGCCGAGTGGAACTCCCCCAGTGAGACGACCTCGTCTGGAGCGTCTCGAATCGCATCTCTGAGCACACGGATGGTCCGTTCACCGGGGTTCCAATCTCGCCAGATTCGTTCGTGGTGTCCCGTCTCGATGAAGCGGTCGATACGCTCTGTGATGGCCGACTCATTCGTCGTTAGCCACGTCATCTGGTCTTCAGAGAGGTTCTTCTCCTGGACCCGTAGGAGCTTCTTGAACGCACGTCTGGCGTACTCGCGATACTTTGTGTCGAAATCACCGACGGGCACATAGAGGCAGTTGTTTTCGACGCGAGTGAGCAACTCCCCGGCTTCTCCGGTCTCAGTTTCGGCATGAACGAGGCACTTCCTCGATGCTGCGGCCATCGGAATTTCGAGATACAACCCGTCACCGAACTTGGGCATCTCTTTGATCCCCGTACAAACGCGACCGGGGTGTGGTCCGTCCTCTCCGGGGTCTTTTGCGTATAGCACCTCTGCGATATCCTGTTGGAGACTCCCATCACCGAATTCTCGAAGGAGAGAGGCGAGATTGTTGACGTAGAGTTCGCGAATATCGTAGAGGACCTGTATCTTCCGTGGCGGGGCGTGCTCGAACTTCGGGTGCGCCTTAACGCAGATAGCACTCAACGTCGCGAGGACAGCGAGTATTCCAGGTTCATCGACGAAGGGTTGCTCTGCGGCGTTGGCTCTGACATCTTCTTTGAATGCCGCCGTACCAAACCGTTCGAGGTCGGTCAGTAAATCACCTGATTGCTCTTCGCCGTCGACGATATAGCGATTGTAGCCCCGGCTGAACTGTTGGTT
>NZ_JBZRPK010000007.1:0-548 GCF_058382125.1 Haloferax sp. s1 | reverse complement strand
AACAGCGTGGCCGCCGACTAACCGACGCATTTGTCGCTGCTCTCGAACTCCGCAAACACCTCCGTGAGGGGACAGCGTTCTGCGATGCACTTACCGTTTTTAAGCTCCAGATCGAAACGCTCGAAGACGACTACCCAGAGTGGCATCCCGCCCCGTACTCATTCCACGGAATGCTCAAGCTCTTTGTTTATCTAGAAGTCACCGGAGACAGCTACCGATCTCTCACACGCCATCCAGAGCTTGCCGACGTATTCGGTCTCGGCCAAATTCCTAACGAGTCAGTCATCTCTCGAACGTGGCGCAATCGCTTCGATGACGATGTTCGTCGATATATCACCGCCAGCGCACACTGCTTAGTCAAGGAGATACACAATGAGGGCCTCTCAGTTCCCGAAGTCCGGCCACTAGAGGAAGTCAAGCAGTCATCAGAAGAAACTACTGACTCAGCTGAGGATGCTACCGAATTTTCTGACGAAGAAATCTACCGTACAACCCGTCTCGCTCGTGAGCACGGCTTCGGTCCGTTCGACTCTGAGAGAGCTCAGAAC
>NZ_JBZRPK010000593.1:0-8809 GCF_058382125.1 Haloferax sp. s1 | reverse complement strand
ACGAAGTCGGCGTGCATGGGGGGGTCTAGGCGGTGGGGAGGGGACCGGTAATGAGGGCCCCCCAACCGGGCGAGTTGAAACAGGCACGACAATCCTTGGCACGGGATAAAACGCAAACCGCTCTTGTGCGCCCCCGCCATCACAAAACGTATTGCATCCGGCGCGCCTTCAACTGACAGATGGAGTACGCCCTCGTGGTCCGTTGGCTGGTGCTGTTCGCGGCCCTCTGGGCGGTCGGTCTTCCCCTGTCGACCCGCCTATTCCGCCGCCTCCCCGGTCACGGTGCTGGACTTACACTCCCCGTATCGCTCGTCGTCTTGACCCTCCCCGTCTACTACGTCGGTCAGTTCACGTTCGGTCCTGCTGCACTCGCAGCCGGCGTCGGGACGTTCCTCGTCGCCTCGGCGCTCACGGGACTCGACCTGCCCGCACTCCGCCACGGCGAGGTGCAACTCGCCGCCGACCTCGATATCGACAGGCGGGCAGTCGCGGAAGCCGCCGCAGTGTTCCTCGTTGCCTTCCTGTTCGCCGTTGCGCTCCGCGCGCTCGACCCGGCGGTCCACGCCAGCGGCGGTGAGAAGTTCCTCGACTTCGGACTCCTCCAGTCGCTCGCCCGCGCGTCGGTGCTGCCGCCCGAAGACATGTGGTTCGCCGGCGAACCCGTCCGCTACTACTACGGCGGCCACCTCGTCTCGATACTCCTCGCGTGGCTCACCGGGACGGAACCCGAATTCGCTTACAACCTCGCACTCGCTGGGTTCTTCGGCTTCCTCGTCACCGCGGCGTTCGAACTCGGTCGCGGCCTCTCCCGTGCAGCCGGCTCTCACGGCAAATTCGGTGGCCTCCTCGCGGCGTTCTTCGTCGGCTTCGCCAGCAACCTCGTTACGGCGGTTCGGTTCGCCCCGCTCGCACTTCCCGACAGCATGCAGCGCCCCATCGCACAGGCAATCGCCGAGCGCTCGCAGTACAGCGTTTCAGAGGTTCTCTCCGGCGCATCGCAGTTCTCCTACTGGGACGCGAGCCGCGTGGTTCCGGGAACCATCAACGAGTTCCCACTGTTCGCGTGGCTCAACGGCGACCTGCACGCGCACATGATGGGAACCCCGTTTTTGCTCCTCGCCGCCGGTCTCACCTTCGCGTACTTCCGAACGCCCGAAGACGCAGTCGGTGAGCGCCGTCTTCTCGTCGGCGTGACGACCCTCGTCGGTGCGCTTCAGGTCGTCGTGGATACGTGGAGTTTCCCGTCGGTGTTCGGCGTCCTCTTCCTCGGTCTCGTCTTTGCGCCCGCGCGCCCGTCGACGCTCCTTCTCAGCCGCGACCGACTTCGAGCCCTCGTTGGAGACAACGCAGTCGCGAGCGAAGTTGCCCGAATCCTCGGAACAGTTCTCGTCGTCGGTCTCGCCGGCGGTGCCGCCGTCGCCCTCGCAAGTCCGTTCCTCCTCGGGGCTGTCGCAGGTGGCGGAAGTGAGCGAACAATCGAGATTCTCACACCGACCCAGCGCAGTGGGTTCGGCTCGCTCCTGCTCGTCCACGGTACGTTCATCACCGCGTTCGTGCTCCACTACGCTCGGCGACTCGGTTCACAGCAAGAAAACGACCCCAGCCGAGCACAGATACTCGCGGTCCTCGGTGGTCTCGTCACACTAACGGTTGTTGCCGCCGTTCACTCGTTCGCCGCGCTCGCACTCGTCGTCCCGCTCGTACTCGTCGGGTGGATACTGCTCAGACTCAGCGACGACCCGCGATTCGAGACGGTTCTCGTCGTTGCGGGTGCGGGTCTCGTAACTCTCGTCGAACTCATCTTCGTGAACGAACAGGCCGGTCCCGGTCGCATGAATACGGTGTTCAAGACGTACATGCAGGTGTGGGTACTCTGGGGAAGTGCCACGGGAGCCATCTTGGCAAGGTTCGCCGGCGACGCGGTGCAGGCGAGCGACCTGTCGCTTCCGAAGGTCGACTTCCGCATCCCCGCTGGAGCGATTCGAGTCGTCGGTGTCGTGGTCGTCGTCCTTCTCGTCGCCTCCACGTCGGTCTACGGAGGACTCGCTATCGGCAAACACACCAACTCTCCGCGACAGGACACGACCCTCGACGCGACGGCGTTTGCGGAGTGGCGGCATCCGAACGAGTCAGCCGCGATAACGTGGCTCGACGAATCCGTCGATGGGAATCCGACGATGCTCGCGGCACCGGGGACGACGTGGTCTGCGACGGTGAACGATAAACGAGAGGGAGTCATGTACGGCTGGCGCGGCAACCCCGAATCGAGTCTCACGGGCGTGCCGACAGTCGCCGGGTGGGCACACGAAGTCGGCTACCGCGGTCCAGAGGCCTACTACGACCGTGTACGCGACGTAGACCAGATGTACGTCGGCAACGAATCGACGCGAAAAGAACTCATCGCCGAATACGACGTGCAGTACGTGTGGGTCGGCCCCGGCGAGCGCGCCCGCTACGGGGAGATACATACGGACGTGGCGTGGCTGACGCCGGTCCACCGGTCAGGGTCGGTTGTCGTCTACGAGGTAGAAGAAGCGAGGCTTCGTTAGACTACTGCGTCGCTCGTCTGAACGACTTCGACAGCCTCGGCATCGACGCCCTCGGTTTCGAGCCAATGCGGGACGTACTCGCGTTTTTCGAACGCTTCGCGCTCGTCTTCGGCCCCGATAGTACACCACAGCTGGACGCGGTCCGGTCCGTGCCAATCGCCCTGCCGGTCGATGGAGAAGCAGATGTACTCCTCACCGTCGTACTCGATGACGGCGTCGCGCCGAATACCGGGGTCGCCGTGGATGATGAGCTTCTTCATGTGCCGGGATTGGCACAGTCACCGCTTAATCGCTTCGGCTTCGGCCGTGGAAGAGACACCGGGGCGAATCGAGAGCCGAGAACCATCGTCGGCTGCCCACACGTGACACAGTGGAGTCGGTAATACGGCGGGTTTGCACGTCGCGTCGAACCAAACGGGTTTTAACGGGCCCCACCAAAACCCACCACAAGGTCGATATCTATGCAGATGCCACGCCGTTTCAACACGTATTGCCCCAACTGTAAGGGACACCATGAGCACGAAGTGGAGAAGGTCCGGTCGGGACGTCCGACCGGTATGAAGTGGGACGCTCGCGCCCAGAAGCGCGGCAAGAGCACTATTGGTAACGCCGGTCGTTTCTCCAAGGTGCCCGGTGGCGACAAGCCCACGAAAAAGACGCACCTGAAGTACATCTGCTCGGACTGTGGCAAGGCCCACATGCGAGAGGGCTGGCGCGCAGGTCGCCTGGAGTTCCAGGAGTAAACAATGGCAGGAAACTTCTACAAGGTCGCATGCAGCGACTGTGAGAATGAACAGGTCGTCTTCGGAAAGGCCTCCTCGGACGTCAACTGCGCCGTCTGCGGGACGACTCTCGCCACCCCGACCGGCGGCAACGCCGAGTTCCACGGCGAGGTCGTCGAGACGGTCGAGCGACGTGAAAGCGACGAGCTTGAGGCGTAACTTCCTGGAGGACCCCTTATGAAGTACAGCGGATGGCCTGACCCCGGCGAACTCGTTGTCGGGAAGGTAGACGACATCGCGGACTTCGGCGTCTTCGTCGACCTCGAAGAGTACGAAGACAAGCGCGGGCTTTGCCACATCAGCGAGGTCGCAAGCGGGTGGATCAAGAACGTCCGCGACCACGTCCGCGAGGGACAGACAGTCGTCGCCAAAGTGCTCGAAGTCAACGAGAGTTCACAGCAGATCGACCTCTCGATTAAGGACGTTAACGAGCACCAACGCAAAGAGAAGATTCAGGAGTGGAAAAACGAGCAGAAGGCCGACAAGTGGATGGCGCTCGCATTCGGCGAGGACATCGCTGACGAGCAGTACGGTTCCATCGCGAACGCCCTGCTCGCCGAGTTCGAGTCGCTTTACGACGGCTTCGAACAGGCCGCAATCCACGGTGCCGAAGCGCTCGAAGACGTCGAACTGGATGACGACGAAATCGAAGCTATCGTCGACACCGCACGACAGAACGTTTCGGTGCCCTTCGTCAACGTCACCGGCTACGTCGACCTCCGCTCGCCTGCGGGCGACGGCGTCGACGACGTGAAAGAGGCACTGAAGGCCGCCGAAGGTGATGGCGAAGTTCCCGACGAAATCGAACTCGCAGTCACCTACGTCGGTGCTCCTGAGTACCGAGTCAAGGTACAAGCGCCCGACTACAAGACCGCCGAGACGGAACTCGAAGCGAGCGTCGCTCGCGCCCGAGACGTTATCGAAGCGGCAGGCGGGACCGCGGAGTACCACCGCGAACGCAGCGGCGACGAAGAGTAATGAAATCAGACATCCGGGTGTGCAGCGCGTGGCGCGACCGCCACCACCGCCCGGTGTACTCGCTTTCTGACTCTTGTCCGGAGTGCGGCGCACCCACCGAAAACAGCGCGCCCGCACCCTACAACCCGGACGACCCCTACGGCGAGTACCGCCGGGCGCGTAAGCGCCGGGCCGCAGACAAGTAGCCGTTCTGATTCGGCTACCGACGCTCTCTTTACCGGCGCGTTCGGCACTACGTGCATGGACGACATCGAAATCGAGGCTGTCGCAGAGGTTGACCTCTCCGACCCCGTGTTCATCGAAGGACTTCCGGGCGTCGGCAATGTCGGCAAGCTCGCCGTCGAGCACCTGATTGAGGAGTTCGAGGAAGCCACACTCGTCCGGCGCATCTACGCCGACGTGTTCCCGCCACAGGTGAGTATCGACGAGGGCGTCACCGAACTGACCCACGCCGCGGTCCACGCCGTCGAAACGCCCGGCGAGGGACCGGACCTGCTCTTGCTCACCGGTGACCATCAGGCGCAGTCCAACGAGGGACACTATCATCTCACGGACGCCTTCCTCGACGTGGCCGAGGAGTTCAACGTCGAACAAGTGTTCGCCCTCGGCGGCGTCCCCACGGGTGAACTCGTCGACGAGCCGTCGGTCCTCGGGGCCGTCGCCAACGAGACCCAACTGGACGAACTCGAAGACATTGGCGTCGAGTTCCGCGAAGGCGAACCTGCCGGCGGCATCGTCGGCGTCTCGGGGCTACTTCTCGGTCTCGGTGGCCGTCGCGGCCTCGATGCGACCTGTCTGATGGGCGAGACCAGCGGCTACCTCGTCGACCCACAGAGTGCACAGGTGGTCATCGAAGTCCTACAGGACCTCTTGGACTTCAGCGTCGACTTCGAAACGCTCGAAGAGCGCGCAGAGGAGATGAAGGAAGTCGCCGCGAAGATTCAAGAGATGCAACAACAACAACAGGGCATCGCGAGCGACGACGACCTGCGGTACATCGGGTAAACCGCACTGAAACCAGTGACTGGGACTGGGGTTTCAGGCTTCGATGATGTCGTCGTCTGCGAACTCCGGGACGACGAGTGTACCGTCGAGCGACTGCACCGCCCGTCCACCGACCTGAATTTCTGTGCCGACTTTGACGCGAATGACGCTCGGCCGGTCTACGAAGTGACCCTGCTCGAACCGTAGTTCATCGGGTACCGAGTCGAATGCGCCGACCTGCCGGAGATACGCCCCACAGGCACCGGCAGCGGTTCCAGTTGCGGGGTCCTCAGGGATACCGACGCCCGGCGCGAAACAGCGGGCGTGGAGCGTCGACTCACCGTCGATGGCGTCGAAGCTAAAGGCGTAGATGCCTGCCGCGTCGTGTTCTGCGGCGAGTTCGGCGATGGCGTCCTGGTCGGGGTCGGCCGAAGAGAGGTGTTCGAGGAAGTTGACGGGAACGACGAGGTACGGAAGGCCAGTCGATGCGAGTGCGGCCGGAAGGTCTGCACCAACATCGCGCAAAGCGGCATCGTCGATACCGAGGGCTGACGCGACTCGGCTGTAGTCGACATCGAGTCGCCGAACTGTCGGTGCCTCCTGCGTCATCCACACCTCTCCCAGTTCACCGATTTCGATGTCGAGCGTGCCGACGTTCGTTTCGAGCGAGTGGGTTCCGGGTTCGATGGCACGCTCGGCGGCGAGATGAGCGTGCGCAGCAATCGTCGCGTGCCCGCAGAGGTCGATTTCCTGTGTCGGCGTGAAATACCGGATTCGGCGGTCGGCGACGGACGACGAGCACACAAACGCCGTCTCGCTCGCGCCGAGTTCGGTCGCGATGGCGCGCATCTGTTCCGCGTCGAGTCCGTCGGCGTCGGGGACGACACCGGCCACGTTCCCGGACAACGGTTCGGTCGTGAAGGCGTCGACGAGGAGGGCGCGTCGGCTATCCATGGAAGTGCGCACTGCACGGCGATGTATCAAACCAGCGGGTCGGGAGTCGAGAGTGAAGTGAGAAGTCGGTGATTCCGATGCGTGTCTATCTTGTTGAGCGGAAGGCCGCTCACGCGCGAGTCCAACGGACGCGGCCGGTTGGTTCGGCAGCGCCGTCGCCCTGCATCACCTCTCGCATGTTCATACAGGCTGGACAACCAACGACCTCGTCCATCTCGTTACCGAAGACGCGGACGAAGTCACGGGACACGAACTCACCACAGTTACCACACGTGTGCATGCTTGGTCACCTACGGACATGCATACTCTTGCGCTCGATATAACTATGAGCCATGTTAGCATGGGTTAATACCTTCCTGAAATCAGAATTCAACGGTTAATTGGTCACTAACGCTGAATTTGGCGGCTTTGAAAAATGAACCGACGAGCGGGGCGAGTCGTACAGATTAAAGGGTGTCAGGCGCGGCAATACGGACGGTGAACGGAAGCTATGGGCGACCTCCCCGACGAGTTTAAGTGTACCATCACAAACTGGGAGTACATCTACGGGCTTTGCCGTGACGTCTCCGACGATGTCAAACAGTCCGAATTCGAACCCGACGTTATCGTCGCGCTGGCACGCGGCGGTTGGTTCGCGGGCCGCTGCATCTGCGACTTCCTCGGGCTTGACGACCTGACGAGCCTGAAGATGGAGCACTACGTCGGTACTGCCCAGAAATCGAACGAACCCGAAGTCCGCTACCCGATGCCGGAGGGGAGCGTCGAAGGTAAGGACGTACTCATCATCGACGACATCGCCGATACCGGCGGGTCCATCGAGCGCGCACACGAGTACGTGACCGACCGAAACGCGGGCGAAGTCCGCACGGCGACGCTGCAACTCCTCCAGACGAGTGAGTTTGAACCGGATTACGTCGGCGAGCGCCTCGAAGAGTGGGCCTGGGTCGTCTACCCGTGGAACTTCATCGAGGACATGATCGACCTCACCTCGGGTGTGATGGCGAAGGCCAACGACGACACTTTCGAGCTAGAGGACATCCGCCACTACCTCTCGGAGTTCCACGACGTAGACCGCATCGGGATGGAGATTGCGCAACCCGACCGCATGCCGGAAGTGATGGCAGAGATGGAACGACGCGACTACGTCGAATCCACCGGGGATGGGGCGTGGCGACTCCTCGAAAACGACGGCGTCGGTGCCTGAAAGCGCGACGAAGCCCGCACTCGACACCGAGCACGCATCGTCTTAGTTCTCTCTACGAGAGCGAATCGCTCGTTGATTCGCCGGAAACGAAACGTTAGTCAGCAATCCAACCATTGCCATCCGCATGTCGCTTCTGTCTATCTTCGTCACGGCACTCTTGCCCATTCTCGCCATCGGTGCGGTGGGATTTCTCCTGGGCCGTGTCCGCGATGTGGACCCGGAGCCACTCAACACGGTGACGGTGTACGTCCTCGCACCGGCGCTCGTGTTCTACAGCCTCGCGACAACCGAACTCGCGGGGTCGACGCTCGCGACTATCACCGGTGGCGTCGTCGTCTACCACGTCGTGATGATTCTCGTCGCCGCCGGGGTCGCCCGACTCCTCGGTATCTCTGAACCGCTGTTGGGCGCGCTCGTTCTCGTCGCCGCTTTTCCGAACTCCGGAAACTACGGTGTTCCCGTCAGTTCCTTCGCGTTCGGCGACACCGGGCGTTCGGCCGCCGTCGTCTACCTCGCGGTTCAGGGCGTTCTCATTTACACGTTGGGCGTCTATATCGCCGGACGAGGAGCAGCCAACGACGCCGCCGACCACTCCGGCTGGCTCGTCGGCATCAAGCGTATTCTCCGAATCCCGCTCATCTACGCAGTCGTCGTCGCGCTCGTCGTCCGCTGGCTGGGCGTCGTCCCGCCGACGGACCTCGCCGCGATGCAGACGCTCAAACTCGTCGGCGACTCCTCGATTCCGATGATGCTTCTCATTCTCGGCATCCAACTCGCCGGTTCCGACCTCGGGTCGACGCTCTCTGAAGTCGGTCTCGTCGCAGGACTCAAAATGGTCGTCGCACCCGCCATCGCGGTCGGTGTCGCACTCGTCGCCGGGTTCGGCGACCTCACTGTCGCGCGGACGTTCGTCCTCGAATCCGCGATGCCTGCAGCAGTGACACCGCTTATCCTCGTCGGCGAGTTCGGCAACACCAGCATGTCGAACGTCTCGGTCGCCGAGTTCGTCTCCGCGGCCGTCTTTGCGACGACGCTTCTCAGTGTTCCCGTCCTCACGGTGCTCATCTTCCTTCTCGACAGCGGCTTTGTCGTCTAGCTTCGGCGTCGACGAGTCGCGGATTCGCTACGACTTTGTGCGCGCTCTCCGACGTTCGAATATGAAAATCGGATTTATCGGTGGCAGTGGTATCTACGAGGCGCTCCCCCTCGAAAACACTCGCGAGGAACCCGTCGAGACGCCCTTCGGCGAACCATCGACGACACCTATCGTCGGCGAATTCGGCGACACCGGCCGCGAAGTCGTCTTCCTCCCGCGACACGGTCCCGACCACCAGCACTCGCCGACGACGCTCCCGTAC
>NZ_JBZRPK010000594.1:0-8855 GCF_058382125.1 Haloferax sp. s1 | reverse complement strand
AAGTAAACATCCGTACCAAAATACCCCGATTGGCCTTGACGGCTCTGTTTAAATACTCATTCGCTGATATTTTGTTGAGTTCATGCTGAATAGAGTGCAAGTCGGTCAGCAACTGACGTGAGTGCGGCAGGATAGATGCAGGAAATGTGGTCGCTAACAGTTTATTGCGGCTGGGAATCATAAAGTTGACAGATGAACAATATATATCTCGGAATCCTTGCTTGTGGTAATCTTCTGATAGCCCTGAATACGTCCGTTTCAGGCACAATAGTCAATCGGTGGTGTTCTGTCCCCTGTCGGTGGATTCCTCCTCCTTGGAGAATTATTCGAGTCACAGAGTGCTGCCAGTTGAATCACTCTTCAATAAGCGTGTGCTGAACACACCCCTATATGTGTCACACGGCTGCTGTCAGGTTCTAAGGATTTCAACAGAGCCGCCTTGACCGAACGCGCCGCCCATCCGATCGTCCGGGTACCTGTCGTGTTCGTCGCCACACAGAGGTCACTCCAACGGGGGTGCGGACCACTCGATTGCTTCTTTGCGGATGAATGGTTCCCTGATACGCGTCGCACGAGTCACACACGTTGCTCCAGACCTTCCTCCCGAGCGATTTGCTGAACGCCCGCTGGACGTTGTAGTCCGGATGGTCGGATAGCTGTTCTCCAAGTTCGGAGTCGAGCGAGCCGTCGTGTGGCCACACGACCCGCGTGTCTTCACCGTATTTCCAGCAGTCCGTCTTCCATCGGTGTACGTCGGTTTTACCCATGAGTAGTACTGGTGGGCACGTTCCCGCGCGGCTTCGACCACTTCGTCGATGGGGTCGATTGTTAAGCCTCGGCGAGTGCGTACACCGTTCCCTCGGCGTCTCCGACATACACCGTCCCGTTAACCGGAACTGGGGAGCCCCAGATTGCCGGTGAACCAGTATCGTACTGCCAGCGAATTGACCCATCCTCTACGTTCAGTGCGTAAACAACACCATCGAATGCACCGACATAGACCGTGTCGCGGACGACCGCAGGGTCAGCTCTAGCGAGCGGTCGCTCAGTCTCAACCGACCACTGCTGGCTTCCGTCTTCTGTGGCGAACGCTCGTACTGTACCCTCATAATCGAGAACGAACGCGCTCCCATCTGCGACAGCTACACTCGAACGTGTCTGCTGAGGAACATCAACCATCCACGAGCGGTCACCAGTGTCTCGACTAATCGCGTGCAGCTTCCCATCGGTACTCGCTACGTAGACCGAGGCTTCATCTACGGCGGGTGCAGCGTCGAAACTCGCTCGTTCGACCGATGTGAACTGCCATCGTTGTTTCCCGGTATTTGTATTTAGCGCGCGGAGTGGAGATCCGACTCCACCGACGAACACAGTTTCCTCGGTTACTGCCGGTGCAGCCATCGTCCCACCTTCAAGCGATTCCTGCCACTGGACCGAACCATCGTCTGAGTCTATCGCATAGAGGGCTGCATCCTCTCCAATACTCCCTGCGTAGAGACGGTTTTCGGTGGCAGTTATCCCCCCCACGAAGCGTTGCGATGGAACTGCGGTCCACTTGTGCTCCCCTCCTTGCGTGGAGTACGCACGTACTCCACCATCTTGTGAACCTGCACAGACGAGGTCACCGACGACGGCTGGTGAAGAACGGACCTCAGTTCGCTGGCTCGATAGCGCAGTAGACCACTTCGCGTCGCCGTCCTTTTCGTCCAACGCCCTGATTTTCCCATCGTAACTCGCGACGAACACCGTTTCTCCCGCAACAGCAGGACTCGTTGCAGCTCGCTGTCTCGTGTCGACAGACCACACCTTCTCAACTTCAGCTCTCGGCGCACTCCCCCCTGGCCGATAGGCGAGGTTTGCCGAACCACCACCGAGCTGGTGCCAGTTCCGCTGTCCAATAGCGCGTGGGATACTCTCTTGAGAGTCTGTCGCGGAACCTATGGAAGATCCATTAATCGAATTACAACCGGCGAGGCAGCCGAGAGCACCAGTCGCTGTACTTAAAAGAAAATTCCGCCTCGTTCGTTGGTCGACGCTGGTTTCGCTACTCATTGATTTAATCCTAGATATCAAACACCATAATAACCATGAACTTCCCAGTTGAAGTCCGAATCCGGAAGTTCTGTGTCGAAACCGAGTTTTCTGTCACCACGGATTGCAATAGCAGCGTTCAGGCTCGTCGCCTTTTGCGCTCCGTCGTAGGGGCTGCCTTTAAACTTCGTCTTTACGTGACCTGCGTCGTCGACGTCAGCATCAACTGTCGTGACGTACCCCTCATACACGTCTGACGAACCACTAATTCCGACAGTCGGGGTTGCATCGCTACCAGTACCGACCGTAATACCGAATGAGACGTTTTTCCCGTGTTTTTTCTCCCTAACTGCAGGATCGAATTTCAGTACGTCGAACTGGCTGAGTACGTCGATCTTATTCGTCATCCAATCAATCCCACCAGGAGAGTACGGCTTATCGAGGGGCGTTCCGCCGGACCAGAGCCACACCGCGTACGTCCAACGACCGTTAGGTTCAGGCTCGTACGCTCGGTACAGCATGACCAAGTTGTCTACCTTCGCGTACTTAACATTGCTGACGTCGTCGGTAATGTAGTACGAGTTGTTCCATCCACCGATTTCGTCGCAACCGCTTAGATCAGGATTCTGATTCATCGTGCCGAACCCACCGTCGTCAGTACCTGGCACGATACTGGAGGCGTCAGTATTATGTTTGTCTGCTGTATTCTTTGCGATCTCTCGCATCTCCTCGGGACGTTTCATCTCCGACCCCGAGAGATCCATAGTGAACCCTCCTGTACCTTCTCGCGCAGCAACATCATTGTCTGCAGAAGCCGTCCCCATGATCGAGAGACCGACGCCCGCCGTTGCAATGTTCTTCAACATTTGCCTTCGTCGTTGATTAGGCATTAAATTCCTTGTTAATAATATTAGAACAAAATACTTTCTATTTCATTAATTGGTTGGCATCTCTTCGACTGATGTTCTTCAGTCGAGCGATTGATGTGGTCGTTGGAAGTTACAGGGCTGCGCGACCTATATGGGCCACCCGGACACTCATGTGGTTCCGTACCTACGAATTATGGGTGCGGTCAACTCGTATTCTGAGCGTATGGAACCACCTTCCGATGTGATTCCGTTTCACGTAGTTGAGCTGACTGCCAGATTCTAATCAAGAGAGGACTGACTGATAGCCCAACCGTCAACAAGAAACACAGTTGGCCTGCTTCATGCCACCCAAATGATTCGGCATCAGGAGTCAACTTTGTCTCGATGCTTATTCAGTGAACAACAAGGCTACCCATCATTTGTCGTGGCCGTAGTTTCATCAATCGAAATTTTAGCTGTGTGACCGCAGTCAGCGACCCGACGTACCATTGCCAAACAGCTTGGTGGGACAGTTCAACACCAAGGGACACTCGTTGGGCAGCTCTGCGAACAATCTATCAACATAACTCAACGACCTTCTTGCATTCGATCTCCCGCTCTATATATCTCACATGTGAGAAATGTCATCCCGAGGATACTAATTGGGGGATCAAGAGGATTAACCCAAGGATCAGACACCAACGCAGGATCTGGTTGATACGAAATTCAAGCTCCTCAATTGTGTTTCTCGTGGATATATATCTAATAGACAGTAATATTGGATTTCTAAATTGCTGTCGAGACTATTCAAAATAATGTTCTATACTTGTAGCACTATTTCACATCGTGAATATCTCAATCGGTTTACCTCTGGACACCACCCATCTCTTGGATTCCAACTGGAAGGCCAACTCACCGCACTCATGAGTCTATTTTTTGACAGTGTTCTCCCTAGATCCCTCATAATTGTATCAGCCGTCGCAGTTGGGATTCTGTTTACCCACGCCATCTTAGGCTATGTGCTCGACGCGATTGACTGGGTATTGAGAACGATTCGGTCACCGAACTAACCGAGTGGATGTCGGTCTGCCCGTGACGGGTAGGTGAAGGTCGCCCAGTTGAGTGCGAGGATAACGAGAAGACCGAGTTCGTGGATGGCAAACCCCGATAGCGCTGAGACCGACGGAACGCCGAAGAGGGCAATAAGGCCGAGCAGGAGACCGAGTCCTACGAGTGTGGGCGCGAGTGAGACGAGATAGACGGCCCACAGTGGCGTCCCTTCGGGAAGTGTCACATCAACCTGTGCGTCATCGCGGAGGAGACTCGCGTCGATGTTTGAAGCCCACGGGAGCGCTGCGAGTGCGTGAGTGAGTTCGTGGAGGGGAACAGACGGCGTCAGCAGGTGCCAAAGGAGGCTCATCGGTCAAGGACCTCCGCGACGAGGGGGAGCGCGACTGTCGTCGTTACCATTCCGATGGCGAGGTAGGTTGCGACCTCGCTGACCACGAGTGGCAGAGAGACGTGTTTCGAGGTCGGTGCGACCATGACGGCGACGAGCAACCAGTCGATGAATACGAGGTCGAGGAGCGCACGCTCGCGACCATCGAGCGAGTCCTCGGCCTGGACGAGTCTCGCCCAGGTGGTCGAGACTCTACGTATCATTCGATCACCATCCGGAAGAGGAGGATGAACAGCGAGCCAGCGACTGAGATAAACAGGACAGTCCACGCGATGCTCGCGATGGTTCCGGGTAGTAGCGGAAGAGCCATCCCGGAGATGAGAGCGAGCAGCACCGCTGGGAGTACGAAGTCCCCGGTCTTATTGTAGATCGGGATGACGACAATGGCGACGATAAAAATCGCGAGTGTCGACTCGCCGATAGCACCGGACCAACCTGGCTCACCAAAGATGCACGTGTGAGCGTCGGATTGGAACCAACAGTCGATACTCATGAGACTCTCATCCCCCGGATTATCTGCCAGATGCCGACGTAGTTGATGAATTGGATCGGCCAGCCAAGTGGGATGACGAACCAGCCGGGGAACCCGATGTTTTGGAGCGCCAGCGGAAGCATGAGGCTCCACTTGAGGATTCCGACGAAGGCACGTGTTGAGTCAGCGGTGAGGCCGAGATAGGACCCGCTACCACCACCGGCCCGTTCGGCGCGGAACTCTGAGGCGTTGTTTCCGAGTTGTGCAGCGTCGTCTTGCAGCCCCGTCGCTTTCCCGATACCGACGGCCGTATTGAATCCGGAACCTTCCATGATGGCTCCGGCGACCGCACACGAGATGACGATGAGCATTGGAACTGTGACTCTCATCTGTTAGTACCTGCTGTTGAACTCGGCAACGACGCCGAGAAGTGCGATTGCACCACCGAGACCGATGACCTCGATAGGAATCGGGACGAGTCCGAGCCACGAGAGCCCAGTAGCGACGGCAACGACGGTGACCGCTCCGGCCCGAGCCATCGTCGAGGGGAAGAGGGCACCAATCCCGATGACGAGAAGGTATCCGCCGAGGGTTGCCCATCGTTGGTCGACTGGGATGTTGACTCCAGACACTCCCGAGATTGGTTCTTGAACGGTTCGAACTGAGCCGTTTCGTGTGGCGGTGAAGTTGACGATCCACTGAGTCTGACTCTCTGCCGTAGAAAGTGGTTCACTCCGTTGGAACGACGAGATAGAACCTGTTTGGTTAGTCTGCAAGAGGACGTTACTCTCGTTCCCACGCTCGAAGACAGTCACATTGAGCGCAGTTGTCTGGTCTTCTGGGTCTGAGTAAACGAATTTGAAAACGTGAGGGTCGTCCTCTTTGTCGATGTACGCGTCCCACTGGTAGGTGTCTCCGCTGGGACTCTTCCAGACGATTTCGCCGACAGTGAGCGTCGCAGAGGTGTTCGCGGCTGCGATGTAACTCCCGAGTTCACGCCGGTCACCGTCGTTGTTTTCGATGGTCAACTGGTAGCGCTGGTCCTTTTCGAGTGTCGTTTTGAATACCCCGTCACTACCGAAGTAGTCGCCCGTGACTGTCCGCCACTCAAGTGTACCGTTCTTGTCGATGGGTCGCTCGACGTAGAGGACCGTCTCGCTGGTATCGAACTCGTTGGTGTTGTCGGCGAGGTGGAACTCGTTGTAGACGGTCGATTCGTTCTCTGGGAGGAGATACGCAGTCTGTTGTTCATAGATCGAGCGGACTGCGATGGTCCGGAGGACATAGTCGTCGACGCGAAGCTGGAGGATGTAGCCCTGCCCGGGGGAAACACCAGTCAGATCTATTGTACCGTTGGTGGCGTTCTTAGAGAAGATCTCTTCACCTGAGAAGAGGCGTGCCTCGACAGATGCAGTCTCGGTGATGAGGCTACCAGAGGAGACGTTTCGGATGTAGACGGTCGAAGGAGAGGCGACTGATTGGGTTGCCGATACCGTGTCGACACCAGTTCCGTACTGGTCGCTGACCTGGACGTTCCAGTCGAACGACCCAGACCCAGCGTCGTACGTGTAGGTTGCAGTCCCATTGCTGGAGAGGGTGTCTGTGCCGACGACACTCCCGTCAACGACGAACTCAACAGTGAGGGAATCCCCATCAAATTGGAAGTCGCTGTCAGTGACTTCTGCTGAGAGATTGACCGTTTGTGACGTCAGTTGGGACCCGTCTTCGGGGGTAAGCGACGAGTTGTTGACGACCGGTTCGAAGTGGTCAACCTCGAAGGTTCTCGTCGAACTCGAAGAGGTTTCACTGTAACTGTCCTCAACCTCGACGTGCCACGAGTGGTCACCCTCTGCGAGGCCCGTCGTAGCCACCGACACCGTACCGTTCGAGGTGAGTGTGTCGGATCCGACACTCGTACCGTCGACAAAGAACTCGGCAGTAACTGAGTCACCCTGTGTTGTCGCGAAGTCGGCGTCGGTGACGTCGATTGAAAGGGTAGTGTTGCTGAAACGGATCGTTGAGTCATCTGCAGGTATCGCGGTCCCGCCTACGGTGGCTGGCGTCGAGGCATTGAACAAGACCCCTTCCTCGTAGATGGTTGCTGATGCGTCGCTTCCCGTATCAGTTGCGTCGACGCGAACGCGGTACTGCGAGTACGAGGTCGTTGAGAGGTCGGTTGTCTCGTTGGCTGACGCCGAGACAGTTGTCGATGTGATATTTGACCACGTCGACCCGTCGTCCGACCCTTGCCACGTGATAGTTGCCGAGGCATTGGTGAGGTCCAGATCGACGAACCCGGTCTCGATGTCCGAGGCCTTGTGGGAACTTCCCACGTAGGTCGCGTCAATGGTTGACGACCCACCGACTTTTGCGTCTGAACGGTCGAAGAGAACATCCGAAGAACCGACTCCCGTCGAGTGATAGCCCTCACCACCCGAACTATACGTTGTGTCCACGCCGGTGACGGTCGCGAACTTCGTGCCGGTCGAATCATAGATGTCGGCAGTTATCGTCCCGTCTGTCTGCCACGAGATGACTGCGGTGAGTTTCTCGTCAGTGTAGCCTGAGAGTTCGAGATTCGCCTCGTCAAGCACTTCACCATTAGTCCACGGCGAAGTGTCGCCGTCTGTCCGAATTAACTGGATTTTGTCATCGGGCCATCGAACCGAGAGGGCGTAGCCAGTCGGGCTGGCATCTTCCTGAGATGTGGCCCATAAGAATGACCCACGGTTCCCGGAGCCGACAGCGTAGTACCCGACACGCCATGTTGTACCGCGAACGGGTGCACTTCCCGTGTCGGTTGAGGAGATGGTTTGATGGGGCCCATCCGACTCCATATTGAGCACCTTCGACCCATCGAAGGTGCTATTCGAGATGACGGACGCGTAGCTCGTTGAACCGCCGTATTCGGCGATATCCCCGTCCTCAAACGAGTCTGGGACAGATGTACTGATCCCTGAAGCTGCGACGAGTTCTCCGTCCCCAGATGATTTGACTTCAAACCCTTCGAGGGTCGTTGCGTCGTTGAAGTCCGAGGAGGTCGTGTTTCGTGACGCAAGCTCGAGACCCGCGTCGGCCGCACTAACTGGTGTCGCAGAGACCGCGAGGACCGACGCGAACAGAGCGAACAGAATGATACTGGAGCGCCGCATCAGTAGCCACCCCGATAGAGTCGCTCCTGCTGTTTCTCCTCCTGGTGTCCTGAGTAGATCGCGTAGAGGATGATGTTGAGGAGGAAGATGGGAACCACGAGCAGGTACGCAGCGCTCTTAATGCGCTGGAGGGGTGTCGCTACCCACGTCTCAGTAACGTAGGGAAGCGACTCGGCGAGTAAAATAAGCTCCGCGACGCCGGTATTGAGAAACACGACGAACGCAGCGACCTGCCCAAGGCCGAATGCGACGAAGACGAGCGTGCGGACTCTCACGCGCGGACACCTCCAAGAATCACACCGCGAGAGACAGCGGTGACGAACATGCCGACGAGGACGAACCCGAGGAACCACGTCATCGCCTGTTGCATGTAGAGGCAGTTCCGTGCGCCCTCGACGACAACTGGTGTGTCAGCGGAACACCCAATGTCGAGGAACGGACCGACGATGGCATCGAGGACATCCTTGACAGGAATGGAGACGATGAACGTGACGGCGAGTTGGAGATACGTCGAGAGCGTAGGCATCACCAACCACCTCCAAGATCACGGAGGAGATCGTCAGCATCGGCGATAGATGACCGCCAAATATCCTCGTCGACACCGAACCCGCCCGTATCTTCATCGAAGACGTTGTCTGTCGGGTCCTTTGGCCAACGCTCACGTTCACGCTCGTATTCGGACTCGAACTCGAATTCGATTTCAAGTTCGCGCTCAAGCTCACGCTCCACCTCGTAGACGGACTCGGTCTCGAACTCAACGCCCGTTCGCTCAGTCTCGCTTTCAAGCTCCCGCTCAAGTTCCGTGGTCCGTTCGAGTTCGAACGTCGTCTCACGGTCGAGTTCGCGCTCGAGGTCGCTCGTCAGTTCAGACTCAAACGGGCGTGGCTCAGCGG
>NZ_JBZRPK010000008.1:0-551 GCF_058382125.1 Haloferax sp. s1 | reverse complement strand
CGCTCGGGTCACGCTCCCCGTCAAGCTCCACTACAAACTCCCACCCAAGATCCGGAAAGTCGGGCCCATAAGGGCTCTCGAGCCGCTCGTTCCACTGATCAAGATTCAAGCCAACGCCGGTTCCCGGTGTGCCCTCATCCCGATCCATCCACCGCCTTCTGGAGGGTACGTACCAATTGCCTAGCTCAACATCCGGTACAAAACGCACCACTATTTGGGGATCGCAGTCCTCAACCCATTGATTAAACTCTTCCTTATTCCGTAGTTTGAGATCCTCTTGCTGCAATCGGTCGTCATGATCCTCGTTACAGAACGCACGAACGAGACTGTGACGTTTTACTACCTTGCCACCGACACGGACGACGACATCGAGCTGCTCCATCGCAAGGTACAGGAAGGTCGCCTGCTTCAGCAGACTTTGCTCCGTTTGAAGCTCCATCTTATCGATCGTGAGTCTCATGTGCTCCCAGTTCGGAACAGAAAAAACACTGCGCTGCGGGTCGAAACGCATCAAGCGAGTACCGGAAAGCGCCTGCCCTGACGATGCCTGT
>NZ_JBZRPK010000009.1:0-552 GCF_058382125.1 Haloferax sp. s1 | reverse complement strand
TGTGGCGTGACTCGGGATACGGCGTCGGCGCAATCCTCATCGGCCTCTCGATGGAATTTGTGAGCACCGAAGCCGCATTCTACATGACTGCCGCCCTGATGTTCGTCTCTGGGGCGATCGTGTACGTGTGGATGGAAGAGACTCACCCCGAGTTCGGAACACACGAACCACCTGCCCCTGCAACGAAGCAACCAGCCCGGTCGGTGGCACAAGACTAACTCGGCAGAACAGCTGTTCCGCCTTCAAAATATATCAGCCTATGACGGGATAGTTTCTCTAGGGTCCTACTTCTACAGACCAACTATCAGATTCACTATGGATATATAGGAGAGGAGAAAACGAGGTTGTTAGAAATCTCGTCATGCACTTTTCAGACCCCGCATCGCACGATTTACGCAGGAATAGCTGATTAACCGCGGGTATAGCAGATGCACTACTATTTGACATCAACCGGTATTGCCTAAAATCGTGCTCAGATTTCCCTCTATTCCTCGATTTCGCTAGTTTCACCTACTCGTCAAGCACAATCCTCACCGATTGTCTCCGCTGCAT
>NZ_JBZRPK010000595.1:4327-8898 GCF_058382125.1 Haloferax sp. s1 | reverse complement strand
CGTAACCTCCGGCGCGTCGAAGTCACCAAATCGGCCTGTTTTCACCCGAGATCGACCCGACCCAACTAGCTAAGGTTCCGGAAAACAGAGCTACCTACCAGACCCGGAACCATGCAGGCACGCCCATATCCATCGAAGTCAGGAAAGCGACTGTGGCTCTCACACGCGGAACAAGAGAAACTCCTCTCACTCGTCGAGGACGAGTACCCACGTCGACGCATCGCCCTCGACCTCGCACTCCATGGTCTCCGCAGCGACGAAGTACGGAACGTCAAGCCACGACACTTCCAGCCGCTCGACGACAACGGGAAGTGGCGACTCACGATTCCCGACGGGAAGACCGGAACGCGAGACGTTCCGGCAGAATTACCTCGGTCCCGTGCCGACCATATAACCTCGAGAGTGATGGAACATCTCGACTTCCAATAAATTGAAGGGCTGTTCAGCCAGTGTGCGAGTTTGGTTCTGTCTGCCATTGAATCGAGACCAACGATAGATGAGTGGCCGAGAACCTACGAAAATGCTTTACGCAGTTCCACAGAATAGCGGGGTTTTAATCGAGTGACAACCCCGAGATGGGGGCTCCGTGGAATTCTTGCTGTTTTCTAGAGAATTAGTCCTGTATCAGGGTTATAAAAATGAGAGCGTATAGATGTGATTGGTTCTGGTGGAACTACCTGTCACGCGATAATCTCGTTCTCCTTGCTTATCGAGATACATTTTAGACCACTTACGAGCCTCCGTAGCGGTCATTCTTTCTGCAAGTGAGTCAGATTTCGTTTTTTCCGGTTCCGGATATCCGACCATATTTATTACCGGCTCAGGCCAGAGAGTAATCCAAGCTCCCACGTGTTCATACGGGGCATCTGATGCGGATTTTCTAACCCATTCACGCTCGGACGTTCGTGCATGGAGGATAAACTCAGCAGGTGTATTCTTCCAACTGGGCTCAATCATATACTGACTTGGTGTCGTTGTTCCAGGAACAGCCTGTGATGGAGTTCCAGCAGGTGGTACTTTGTAGGTTGCGTGTAGAACTTGTTCGTCGTCACGAGTAAGGCGAACTTCTATATGTTTATTTGTTGACGTATTATTAGTTAACATAGCAAACAACAACCGCCGCGGTTCTGACTTTGTAGATTTGAGTATTTCACCGCTGCCGAGGCAACCTCCAACCGCCGCACTCGCAGCTACTGCGGTGCTGGACAGTACCTTTCGCCTAGTAAGAGGGAGATTCATCAGTGATAAACGTAATTGGTGGAGTGTCTACGACGACAGTTCAACTGGGAATTCAGTCAAGTAAATTGGACCCTCTCGGTTGAGATATTCGTTAACCTTCCAGAACGGTAGTCGATGGTTGTAATTTCCTTTACGGATATCGTCTCGAGTTAGTCGTTCAATACCCATTCGCTTCAGTTCCGCGTTACTTAAGGAATCTAATTCATCGTATGAGATATTATTCAGACTATTTATAGAGACAGACCCACCAGGAACAAACGTTACATCGAATTCAGTCATCGCTCCCCAACCATCTTCATTGACACCCATACGTACGCTCATTTCACCGGACGTGCTATTTATTGTGTGCATATCTACTTGGAAACCAACATAATGTGACGCGGCCCAGTTCCCAAAAGAATAATCGTCCGTAAATTCTAACTTCGTTGTATTACCACCATCAAAGTTATAATCTTCATGATATGCTGAATAAATATTTTCAGCACTAATCAGATAGCCAACAGGAGTTGCACCCAAAATACCTTCTGTGGTTGCCAAAATGGCTTCAGCAACATTTCCGTCGCCAGTTGTACTGGGTTTTGCCATCCCAGCTAGATATTCTGATGAGTTAGGAACCGTATCGAACGTAGCAGTTCCATCTGTTTCAGCCACAAACGTTTGGGATCTGATCCCAATATGACTTCTCATTTTTATTTTCATTGTAGTCCTCAGCACACATCTCAGCATTAAATATGTGTGAATAGACTTCATCACCGTCAGGTCGCGTCTGCCATTCACTCGTGGCATATTCTAGAGAAGACCCAACATCCAACGAAACATAACTATCACTGTCGTATTCTTTACTACCTCCTGAATGTGTTGTAACATCACCAGAGTCAGCAGAAACGCTGCCTCCAACAATACCAATTCCAAGCGACCCCACGGCAATTCTTCCGAATTCTCTTTTGGTGAGTTTCACTATACCAATTCATAATTATAGTGTTAAAATAACTTTTTTGAATTGTCATTTGAATTCTAAATGTATACTATATAGATATATCTGTGGTGAATAATCACTCGGTGATGAAAGTATTTAATATACCAAATAGATATGCAAATAAGTAGTCACAAATCAGAACTAGCTGTCACCGATAATCATCTGGTCGGCGGTACTCTTGGCAAACTGTCAACATTTTGTGACTACTACACCTAATCAAATTATACATTCAGCGACAGATGTTTACTGCTTGCACCTCCATTTCCGTAGTCATGGTGACTATATACTTCGATAAGCCCTAATATTTCACACCGCTACTTCTCTATGCGTCTGCACAGCGTGCCTGACGGCAACCCGACCACTTCATTCGGGTACAACGTCTGGACGGTCAACGCTTCGTCGTCGTCAGTGACGGTTACACACCCTGTGGCCACCTTGCTCGGAGTGTTCGTATTACCCACATTTTCTTCTAGAAGGAATAGTTTTCAGTGACATAACTACGAATATCTGGATTTAATCCAGAGAACCATTCTTTACATTCAGTTCGCCCTTTGTTCCAATCCCCTCGAACAATAACGTCTCGCAGAGCTTCGCCAGATATGTCTCCAGCTAAAGAAGTCGAGAAGCGTTTGAGTCCTTTTTAATCGACCTGTAGCCTAATTTAGGCCTTCGGGCGATACTTGTTCTATTTGTCCATCGTAAAACAATCAATATACAATAAGTTTGCTGTTGGTAATAGCACTGGGTGGACAAAACAAGAAATTCTCAAGGAAACATGTGACTTCCGCGCTCTGAGCGTTTCCTTTGGACTGCGCTACCTAGACCCACTCCTTTAGAGGGTTTGCGCTTAGCAAGCCGCGCCGAGTAGGCGCGGCGACCCCTGCTTCAAGTGTTTCATCTGAAGTAATCTTGGGTTGTGGCTCTTTAGCCACACATCTAACGGAGAATTACGGGTCCCCCAGATTCGAAGTGACGGCGGTCGCTGGCCGGTCGAGGCGACGTCCAGGCTCGACGCTCAGCTTCGTGCATAATTCACCCGACGCAGAAAGTACTCGCCGGAGTCCTGACGGACTCACGGCTCGAAGGGTTGCGTCGAGAGAAATTATGGGACCGCTGAGAGTCGAACTCAGGTCCTACCGACCCCATCGGCAGAGGATACCACTACCCCACGGTCCCAGGGTGTATTCAAAGCGATGCGTGTCTTGCGGTTAAGCCCTTCGTTTCGTCGTGGCAGAGAGACGGCCTGACGTGCTATGAAATCGCACCGAAGATACGCTTTTGCCGCCAGCCAAGTAATGACAACAATATGTCTGCTCTGCTGGAGAACATCCCGTTCGGCCTGCTCCCCGGACTCGTGATGCTGGCTGTCGTCTTCGCATTCGGCGTGGCTGTCCACCGGTGGTGGGCCATCCGACGGGGAGAGAAACCCGAACCTCCGCAGGACCGCTCGGAAGACTCGCGCGGCTACCCGCTCGCGTCGTGGCGGTACGTCTACGACCTCGACAAGGCGGCGGCCGACCGAGAAGTGGCGTCGGTCCACGAGCAAGCGGAGACACTCGCGGACGTCGAACAGAAACGGCGGAAATAGTGAGCAAAATAGCGACCGATGTCGGAAAACGGCCCTCAGACCAGCACGGCTTCCAGCGACACAACCTCGCCGGATTCGGTGTCGGCATCGCCGACGAGTTCGCCCAGACAGACGGCGGACCCGTCGTCGGTGAAACACGCGACGAGGTCGCCGAAGTCGGCGTCGTCGTCCACGTCGAACACGCCGGGAGCGTAGACGGGTGCACCGTTTGCGACTTCGCGGGCGGCGCTGTTGGCGATGGTAACCGCCGGAAGGTGGGTCAGCGCCCGTTCGGCGGGTGAAACGATATCCCGAATCCAGGATTCATCACCCTCTTCGGCGAACGCGAGGGCGTCTTTGAAGTCGTGGAGGTTCACGAGCGTCGAGTCGTCGAAGGGGTCGGTCGCGGTGCGGCGGAGATGTCCCATGTGGCCGCCGGTGCCGAGCGCGAGCCCGAGGTCGTGACAGAGTTTTCGGATGTAGGTGCCCGACTCACAGCGGATTCGCAAGAGCGCCTGTCGGTCCTGTACTTCGAGGAGGTCGAGGTCGTAAATCTCGCGTACGCGGAGGCGGCGCGAAACGGCCGACTTGCGCGGCGGTTTCTGGTAGAGTTTGGTCTCGAACTCCGCGACAGTCGACTCGATATCGGCGGGTGCAGGGCCGTGGGGGGGGGGGCCCGGGGCCGGACCCCTCCCTCCCCCCCGGGACACACCTGCCCGGCCCGGTGGCCCTCCCGCGAGGGAGGGGGAGACCGCCGGTGCCCTCGGGGCGGGGCGTCCCGCGGCGGGG
>NZ_JBZRPK010000595.1:0-4317 GCF_058382125.1 Haloferax sp. s1 | reverse complement strand
TTGGTCTCGAACTCCGCGACAGTCGACTCGATATCGGCGGGTGCAGGGCCGTGGAGTTCGAGCACCGAGACGTACTCCTTCGAGCCTTCGAGGAACACCTGTGCCATGCCAGTTGCATCACCGAGAAGGATGGGCAGACAGCCGGTTACCTTCGGGTCGAGCGTTCCCGAGTGGGCCGCACGGTCGAGTCCCGCCATGTCGCGGACCCACCCGGTCACCTGGTGGGCTGACGGCCCCGGTGGCTTGTCGAGGTTGACGACGCCGAACGAGAGCAGGTCGTCGACGCTTCTGTCTTCGGGTGGGTCTCGGAGCATGGTTAGAAATCGTAGCGAATGCCTTCGACGGGGTACTTGCCTTCGTCGTCCGAGGCGTCGTACGATTCGACTGCGGCGGTGATGATTTCGGGTACTTCCGCTTCGCCCCAGCGGGCCGTGTTGAGTGCGATATCGTAGATAGAGAGGTCCGTGATGTCGATGTCGTAATATTCGCCGTAGCGGTGTTTTTCGCTCTCCTCGCGGGTGACAGTCTCGTCGCGGGCGGTGTCGACAGCCTTGTCCTCGCGGTCGGCGATTCGCTCCGCGCGAACGTCGACTGGCGCATCCAGCCAGAATCGGAGGTCGGCGGCGTCGCCTGCCAGCCAGCCGGCGAGTCGAGATTCGAGGAGCACGTCGTCGCGTTCGAGTGCGATAGTTCGAAGGCGACGGTCGAGGTCGCGGTCGATTTGGTCGTCCTCCTCGGCGAGTTTGTTGAACTCGACGGCGGTCATGTCGCGCTCCGCGGCGAGTTCCCGGAAGATGTCTCCACCACTTATGTGTTCGAGGTCGAACGCCTCGGCGAGTGCGGCGGCGGTCGTACTCTTCCCGCTGCCCGGCGGGCCGGAAACAGTCAGTAACATATCCATGCTCGGTGGGGTTGGCTAAAAGAGGTTATCGTTGGCGACGACCCCTGTGGGGACTTCTCACGCCCGTCGAGAGTCGTATCAATCAGTCTGGTAGAACGAAAGTCGTGGAGAAAAAGCCGGGTCGATAGCGGTCAGGATGGCCGCGTTACGACGCCGACGGCGACATGTCGATGTTGAGCGCCTTGCGGATAATCTGGGTGAAGCCCATCGAGCAGAGGAAGTACCAGACAATCCACGCCTGCATGGGGCCGAGAACGCCTTCGGTCCACTCGACGGTCCCCGTGAGCGGGAGCACGAGTGTTCCGACATCAATGTGTGGCTGGGCGTTTCCGCCGACGCCGATGGCCCAGTACATCCAGAGGAACACCGGGATGGTGAGGAACATAATCCAGACCATCGGGCGGAACTGCTCTTTGAACATGCCCATCTGGTCGCCCATCGCTTCCATCTGTTCTTCCTGAATCTTTTCGAGCGCCGCGTCGTCACCGCGCTCTTTCGCATCCTTCTGCCGTTTTTGGATGTCTTTCATCCGCTCTTGGTACGCGCCCATCTTCTCCATGTCCATGAGGTTCGCCTGGAGGAGCGTGGAGTAGAGACCGGTTGCGAGCGCGAGCACCATCACGATAGCGTAGAAGGGGAGCATATCGGCGAGCGGTCCGAGTGCGATGTCCATCGCGCTGCCGATGACGTTGCGGACCTCAGAGACCGAGTAGCCGAGGAACAGGCCAACAGTTACGACGGCCGCACCCTTGTCGTACTTCGACCACGAGGAGTCGCCGGTGTCGACCGACACGGACGATGAACTACTCGACCCAGTCGAGGACTCGTCATCTTCGAGACCGGCGCGAGTCGCCGCCGCGTCGGCAAGCCGGAAGCCTTCGTCGCCGTCGACGAGGATTCCCTTCTCGATAAGACGGCCCCATTGGCCGCTCGTGAGCTCATCGCGAACGTCGGCCCACGCGACTTCTCCGTCGTCCGCCCGTTCGAGGACGGTATCGACGGCGGCGCGCATGTCGGCGTCGGAGCCAACGAGGTCGCGCACCCTAGATTCGATTCGTGCCATTACGACCTCTTTAGCAACCGGCCGTTATCAAGGTTTTACTCTCCGTCCGAGCCTGCGCACAGCTGCCACTGGCGTCGTGACCCACCTACGGCTCCCGCTGACGTAGTTAGCCACCCACTGGCGCAGAAAAAACCGAAAGCGCGCGTCGATTACGCGTCGTCGAGGCTGTCGACGATGTCGTCGAACACTTCGTCGGGAGTCTGTTCGCCGTCGATTTCGACGAGGACGCCTTCGTCGCGGTAGTGCTCGATAACGGGTTCCGTGTTCTCTTCGAAGACAGAGAGCCGCTCGCGGACGGTCTCTTCGGTGTCGTCGTCGCGCTGGATGAGTTCGCCGCCACACTCGTCGCAGACGCCCGCTTCTTCGGGCTGATTGAACTTCACGTGGAAGTTCGTACCGCACTCCGAGCAGACGCGGCGACCAGTGAGTCGTTCGACGAGTTCCGACTCGGCGACCTCGAGGGAGAGGACGGCGTCGAGGTCGGCGATTTCGGAGAGGTACTCCGCCTGCGAGAGGTTGCGCGGGTAGCCGTCGAGGACGTAGCCGTCGGCGTCTTCGAGTGCGGCCTCGACGATTTCGTTGACGACCGCGTCGGGGACGAGTTCGCCCTTCTCCATGAACGACCGGGGCGTACCGTACTCGGTCTCCATGTCCTTGTTCGCGCGGAGCGCGTCGCCCGTGGTGACGTGGTCGATGTCGTACGTTTCGGCGAGTCGCTTCGACTGTGTGCCCTTACCTGCGCCCGGGGCTCCGAGCAGGAGGATGCGCTTTCCCATATCGACCACCATCCGTCGAGAGCATATAGTGTTGAAGATACTAGCCCAGTTCTGCGGCGATATTCGTCGTCGAATTAGGATTATATTGCCTCAATTAGTCGAGTAAACCACCGGGAGAGTGATTCAACGCCGAGTGTATGGGAATATGTTGCCGATTCCACTGACGAGAGGCGATACGTTCAACGGGGAGGGCCTCGTGACCCCAACCAATGCGCGACTCGTCACTCATGCGCGATACCCTGAAGGTCCCGCTCGCGCGCGCCTATAGTCGCTGGCGCACCCTCGAACGCGGGTGGCGCGCGACCGCCCTCGGACTCGGAGTTGTGACCGCCCTCGCAGTGCTCGGGCCGTGAGCGAGGAGCCAATCGCTCGGCTCGGTCGTCTCCTCCCCGGACTCGCCCTCCTCGTCGTCCTCGCCGGGGTAGCGACGCTTGTCGCTGGGGCCATTCCGGGTGTCAATGCGCTCCTTCTCGGTGTCTTCTTCGGAGCCATCGTCGCCAACGCGACGGGCGTCCCCGAATGGGCCCGTCCGGGCGTCGCTACACAGACGTTGCTGCTCGAAACCGGCATCGTCCTCCTCGGCGCACGCATCGCCATCGACGAACTCGTCGCCTCGGGACCGACGCTTGTCACACTCGTCGTCGTGACGGTCGGCGCGGGCGTCTTGCTCGTCGAACTCGTCTCCGGGCGCGTGTTCGGTCTCGCCGACGAAACTGGCTCGCTTCTCGCAGCGGGTGCAAGTGTCTGCGGCGTCTCGGCGGCCACCGCCATTGCCGGCACCATCGATGCCGACGGCGAGTCACTCGCACACGTCGTCGCGGCAGTGCTTCTCTTCGACGCGCTCACCCTCGCTGTGTTCCCTCTCGCGGGCGACTTGCTTCCCCTCACCGGTCGCCAGTTCGGAATCTGGGCCGGATTGAGTATGTTCAGCACCGGCCCGGTTACCGCGGCCGGATTCGCCCACTCCGAAGTCGCTGGTCAGTGGGCGACCGTGACGAAACTCGCCCGAAACTCGATGCTCGGCCTCGTCGCTCTCTGGTACGCAGTTCGCTACGCTGGAGGAGATACGAGCGGTCTCCAATCCGTCTTCGAGGGCGTTCCACGCTTCCTCATCGGATTCGGACTGGTCGCCGTTATCGCCAATCTCGGTATCCTCTCCGGGGACGCACTGGCGGCCGTGGGAACTGCCAGCGACGCGCTGTTCGCACTCGCGTTCGTCGGTCTCGGACTCGACATTCGTCTCGATGCCATGCGCGAAACGGGCGTTGCCCCGCTGGCCGTCCTCGGCGTACAATTACTCACCATCAGCGCACTAACGCTTGCAGCGGTGCTCACGCTCTTTTGATTTGTGGCGGTCCTTGGGCCGTGTTGCCCTCTTATTGAGACGTGAGCTATTCTTTTCCACCATCGTGACGCGGGTCGCTTTTGTACCGAGGGGGGGTAGCCACGTTCATGACTCGCGTCGAGGCCGACACATCCCCTGGGCGCCGGAAACTCCTCGCCGACGCCGGCGAGGCCCCCCCCAACCGCGGGGGCCCCCTTCTCACCACCGCGGCGGGACCCCACCCCGACCCCGG
>NZ_JBZRPK010000010.1:0-554 GCF_058382125.1 Haloferax sp. s1 | reverse complement strand
GGACAACTCCGGCGACGACGCCGTCCGCCGCGCCGCTGAGGAGCTGTACGACGAACTGCGAGTCGAGTACGAGTAATCAGCAGGTCTCGACACCTCCCCGGAACCGTTCCGCTACCCGGGAGCGAGGCACCTTTCTACCGCGACTTCGTACCCCGGTGCGTGCAGGTCGTCGGCTACGATACCGGAACCCCCGCGCTGTTCGTGAGCACGAGCGACGGCATCGACTCGGTTGACCTCGACCCCGGCACCGAACTCGATTACCGTCTCGAAGACCGCCACTGCGCGGGAACCATCCACGACGACCGCCACATCCCGTGTGACAACGACGGCGCGCCGTACTGCCCGGACCACCGGAGCACGTGGGTCTGCGCCAAGTGTACGGGGACGTGTCTGAAAGACGAGATGGACTGCTACGAGGACCACGCCGTCTACCTCGCCGCCTTCGCCCCGAACACGTTCAAAGTCGGCGTGACGCGCCACTGGCGGGTCGAAACCCCCCCTCGATGGCAGGGGGCGGGCCGCGCCGCGCACACCCGAGCTGCCCCCCAAGGCCG
>NZ_JBZRPK010000596.1:0-8902 GCF_058382125.1 Haloferax sp. s1 | reverse complement strand
CCTCCGGCGGGTTCCAGGAGCGCTCCCCGCCCTGGCGGTGGGGGATGACCTACGACCGCCAGCGAAAGTCCGACCAGTTCGGCATGGGCAAGGCGTTCGAAATCGTCAACAACGACGACCCGGCGAACGCCTTCCTACAGGAGTCGAACTCGCTCGCCGACCAGAAGGCCGTCATTACCCACGTCGAGGCGCACTCCGACTTCTTCAAGAACAATCAGTGGTTCAGGCTGTTCTCCGACGATGGGCAGTTCGCCGCCGCCGCGATGCTGGAACAGCACGCACAGGCCATCGAACGCTACGTCCAAAATCCGGACGTGAGCCGCGACGAGGTCGAGAAGTTCATCGATGCCGTGCTCTGTCTCGAAGACACCATCGACCAACACCGGTCGATTCGAGAGGCGGCTGCCGACACGGATAGTCGTATCCCCGAAGACATCAGGGCACAACTCGACAGCCTCGACATCTCCGACGACGTTCGCCGCGAAGTGTTCGACGAGGAGTGGCTCGAAGGCGTCGAAGAGGCCGAGCGCGAGGCCGCCAAACTCACCAAGCCCAGAAAGGACGTACTCGCATACATCCGTGAACACGGGATGCGGTACGACGATGAGACGGAGAAAGCAGAGGAGATGGAGCCGTGGCAGAAGGATGTCCTCGACATGCTCCGCGAGGAGTCGTACTACTTCGCCGCCCAGAAGATGACGAAGGTGATGAACGAGGGTTGGGCCGCCTACTGGGAGTCGCTCATGATGGGCGACGAGCACTTCGCGGGCACGGACGAGTTCATCACGTACGCGGACCACCAGGCCCGCGTCCTCGGGTCGCCCGGTCTCAACCCGTACAAACTGGGGAAGGAACTCTGGGAGTACATCGAGAACACGACGAACCGTGCGGCAGTCGCCGACAAACTCCTCCGCGTGAAAGGAATCACGTGGCGGAACTTCCACGACATGGTCGACTTCGAGGAGGTACAACAGCTCCTGCGTACTGACCCTGCTATCGACGGCATCCACGCAGACGCTGTCGACGACCTCACCGACCTCAGTGAAGACGACCCGCGAGTTGACCACGAAGTGCTCGACAGGGCGCTTTCGGGTGACGACACCCTCGACTTGGAGCGCTACCCGTGGAAGCTACTCACCTACGAGGGACTCGCCGAGCGCCATTACTCGCTCATCAAACCCCAGAACCGTGGGTTCCTTCGTCGCATTCGCCGTTCTGAACTCGAACAGCTGTCGCGGTACATGTTCGACGACGACCAGTACGACAGCATCGAGGAGGCGGTTGCTGACGTGGACAAGACCACCGGTTGGGACCGGATGCGCGAGATTCGAGAGAGCCACAACGACGTGACGTTCCTCGATGCGTTCCTCACCGAGGAGTTCGTCCGCGACAACCACTACTTCGCCTACGAGTACTCGCGGTCGTCACAGCAGTTCCGCGTCTCATCGTCCGAATACGAAGACGTAAAGAAGAAACTGCTGTTCCAGTTCACGAACTTCGGCAAGCCAACCATCGCCGTCTACGACGGGAACTTCGATAACCGCGGGGAACTGCTCCTCGGCCACCAGTACAACGGCGTCATCCTCGACAAGAAGCAAGCAAAGGGTGTACTGGAGCGGGTCTACCACCTGTGGGGTCGCCCGGTCAACCTGATGACTATCATCAAGGAGTTCGACGACCACGAAATCGAGGTCGCCCGTCGGCGCGGGCGTGAGCCGACGCCGGTCGAACGGGCGATTCGCATCCGGTACGACGGAGACGAATTCGAGGAACACGACCTCGATTCGGACCTCGAAGAACGCATCGCAGCCAGTGACATCGACTATGACACCAAGCCTGATGACTGGCTCTAAACGAAGCGATGGGCATTTCTGACCGTCTCATCGGGAGGGTAGATGATGACCCGACCGAGGGAACGATTGACGAGGCAGATATCCACGACGTGCTCCGAAACGAGCGTCGGCGACTCACTCTCGAACAACTCCGCGACAGCGATGGTACGGAGTCGGTCGGCGACCTCGCCGAACACATCGCGGAAGTGGAGTCCGGCGAGTCACCACCGCCGAAGAACGTCAGACAGAGTGTCTATATCTCGCTACACCAGACACATCTCCCGAAACTCGACACGCTCCACATCGTCGCGTATGATTCGACGGCGAAGGTCGTCTCGCTCGGGACGTGCGCCACCGAACTCGACCCGTATTTTGACGACGGCGACGAGGGAACGACACCGTTCGCAGTGCTCTCGTTTACAACCTGCCTCGCCGGACTAGCGCTCCTCTTCGCCGGGTGGATGGGGATGCCCGTTATCGCCGGCGTCGACCCGCGTTTCGTCGCCATCGTCACACTCCTCGCCGTTGCGCTCGTCAGCGGTGCTGAACTCGGGTTGCGGACGCAGAATCGGACCTAAACCGCGGTCGAACTGTAGTCGTACCGGGTCACGCTCAGATACCCCACGCATCGTCTGTCCCACCAGCGCGGGCGACGGCAACCGAAAGCAGGGTCACGAGCGAGAATGCGATGAGCGAGAGTCGCGGGATAGTCAACAACCCACCGAGCATCGGGTACTGGATGGACGTACACGGCCCGCCGACGGTACAGGTCGCACCCGGCGCGACTTGCAGATAGGTGTGATATCCAGCGAGTGCAACCCCGCCGAGCGAAAGCGGGAGGATAGTCTTCCACACATCCGCCCGGTCTTCAACGGCGGCCACTCCGAGAACCACGACAAGGGGGTACATCAGAATGCGTTGGTACCAACAAAGGTCACACGGTGTCAGTCCCAGTCCGAGACTGAAGTAGAGACTGCCCGTCGTTGCCGCGAGTGCGACGAGTGTTCCCACAGTCAGCAGCGCTCGCGTCGTGTCGCTCATGTCGTTACGCCCCTCCTCTCGGCGGTTCGGTCGTTTCAGTTGTCTGCACTCGGCTCACTGTCGATTCGTCCTCATCTCCGGACTTCGGGCAACGATTCATCCTGGAGTCAGTCTTTCCGAACGATAGACGCCGGTATACCTGAAGCCATCGGCTGTGGTGATTTCGAGGAGTGGCCCTCGCCACACCGGGGGACGACCGGCGGGCGAATCTTCGGGGCCGCTCGGTAACAGAATGGTATGCACCGAACCAGTGCAACTTGATTGGTGTGACACGATGTAATCAATGTTGTGCCGGTGGCGCGGCTACGGACGAAACAGGACGAGGATACCGCCGAGGATACCACTGGTGACGAGAAGTGCACTCTTCCGAGCGACCGGTGCGAGAAGTTCGCGGTCGATACTCGCAGCGAGGAGAACCTTCACGAGGATACTCGCGGCAGTCCCTGCCAGCACTCCAATGACGGCGGTCGAACTCTCGATTTGGCCGCCACTGTAGAGGGTAACTGCAGTCGTCACGACTGACCCACTCGAAACTAGTCCCCCGAGGAAACTGGTCACGACGAACCCTGTCGCGCCGAAGTACTGCTGTGCCGCCGCGGAGACCAGAAGCACCACGAGGAAGAAGACGCCGAACCGGAGGGCGCTTTCGAGACTAAACGGCGACTCGAAGGCTACGTCGAGGTCGACGCCCCACTCCCGGGAGTGCAGTGCGTAGCTGACACCGACGAGCGCGACGAGTCCGAGGGGGACGCCGACTTCCCACGCGATATCGGGGACGAACACGACGATGAGAGCGAGGTTCCGGACGGCCATCGCGGCGTCGGCCATCAGAATCGCGCCGACGGCGAGCGGCCGAATCGACGGATTTCGTCTCGCCCGCCCCGAGATTTCGCCGATGACGGCGGTCGAGTTGACGAGTCCGCCGAAGAAGCCGGTGATTGCGATGCCTCGCTCTCCGTACCGCCTGATGATGACGTAGTTGAGAAAGCCGATGGAGCTCACGGCCACGACGAGAAGCCAGACCGTCCGCGGGCTGACTGCATTCCACGGCCCGATTTGCCCCTCCGGAAGCAAGGGGAAGACGACGAACGCGATGATGGCCAACTCGATTGCGCTCCGGACTTCGTCCGAGGTCAATCGGTGTGCGAACCCGTGAAGCTCCCGCCGGAGCACCAACAGGAGCGACGACGTGAGTGCGACGACGACGCCCTCGATGAGGTAGCCGCTCACCACCGCAGCACCGACCGCGTAGGCGACGAGAAGCGACGTCGACGTGGTAAGCGATAGACTCGCTTCTTTGTCGCCGGTTCTTTCCGAGTCGTCCGTCTCAAGGAGACCCGTTTCCGTCCCGAAGTCGTCTGCCTCGGAGTCGTCCGCCTCGGAATCATCATCAGAATCTTCCCTCCCGAAATCGCCGTGCGCCACGCTTCGTTCGACGATACCACGACCCCCGAGAAGCACTGCCTGCACGACCACCAGCACCCCGCCGATTGCGAGGAGAGTGTCGCTCCCAATGGCCACCGCAACGCCGCCGAGGAGACTCGTCAGTGTGAACGTCCGCATTCCGGCGCTCTTTCTCGACCGCTCGCGTTCCAACCCGAGGAACATTCCGAGCGCCGCTGCGAGGAACAACCGGGCGACGATGGGGTCGATTGACTCGAATACCCCCTGCATCACGACACGTCCGGGGAACGAACTCGCGGGTGGCTACGGTGGACCATACTATGTATGACATTTGTTGTCACAGGATAAAAAGACGAACCCGGTTACGGGGTTGGGGTTTGGATTGCTCGTAGCTGTGTTTGGGAGGAGGTTGAATGTCGTGTTGGGTTCTGTCATACCCTCTTTGCTCGCATGAACGTTGCCCCCTGTCTCGCGTACACAACTTCACAGTCCGAGTGACACGCACAGCGGTCGCTTGGAAGGTAGTTCAGTAGAGAAATGCTCGGTCAGGGATTGTGAACTCCGTGAGACGCTCGTCTCGCGTGCTCACGCTCACTTCGTTCGCGTGAACCTCACTCGCAGCGAAGCTGCTCGCTGGTTCAAATCCCTACGCTCCGCTTTCTCTTCGTCACGTTGTTCCTCAGAGAAATGCTCGGTCAGGGATTTGAACCCTGGTCCTCGGCTCGAAAGGCCAAGATGATTGGCCGGACTACACCAACCGAGCTTCTGCATTCACGAGTGGTAGTTGGATTATTTTAAGGGTTGCGTTCCGAGTCGAGTGAGTGAGAGGAACCCACTCACGATGAGTGGTTACTCGCCGGTGAATTCAGGGTCGCGGTCGCTCGTGAACGCGGCGATACCTTCCATCAGGTCTGCCGTGGTAAAGAGCAGGCCGAAGCCCTGCGCCTCGATTTCGAGACCGGCGTCGGTGTTCTCCCAGCCATTGTGCATCGCGCGCTTGGTGTAGCGCTGTGCAATCGGCGGGCCTTGGGCGAACTTCTTGGCGTACTCGAAGGCGCGCTCCTCGAAGTCCTCGTTTTCGACGACCTCGTTGATGAAGCCGTAGTCGGCCATCGTCTCGGCGTCGTAGCGCTCGGCGCTGAAGATAATCTCCTTCGCGCGGCCGGTGCCGACGATGCGCTGCAGACGGACGGTGCCGCCCCAGCCGGGGATGAGACCGAGGTCGTGCTCGGGCTGGCCGAGTTTCGACCGCTCCGTAGCGATTCGGAGGTCGGCGCACGTCGCGAGTTCCATCCCACCGCCGAGACAGAAGCCGTCGATACCGGCGATGACGGGCTTGTCCATGTCTTCGAGCTTTCCGAACGTCTGTTGGCCCTTCCGAGAAATTTCGACACCGGAGACGGCGTCGCCGCCACCCGCGGCGATGCTCGTCACGTCAGCACCGGCGGAGAAGGCGCGTTCGCCAGCACCCGTGAGGAGGATAGCGCGCACCTCGTCGTCGTCTTCGAGCACGTCGAGTGCGTCCGAGAGTTCGTCCATCAGTTCGGTGCTGATGGTGTTGAGGCGGTGCGGGCGGTCGAGCGTGATGTGGCCGATTCCCTCGCGAACGTCGACTGCGACGTTGTCGAATTCGAGACCGCCCTCGTCTTCCTCGTCGCCGCCGTGGAAGCCCTCGCCGAACTCGGCGAGTTCGCGGAGGTACTCGACGACTTCGTAGCGCTCCTCACCGGTCTCTTCGTGCAGTTCGTCGAGCGTTTCGACGAGTGTTGGGATGTCGGCCTCGTCGGCCATCTTCGCCGGGCCGTCGGGGAAGCCAGCGCCGAGCATGACCGCGCGGTCGATTGCATCGGGGTCGGCGACCTCGTTTTCGACGAGTCCGGCGACTTCGTTCGCCATGAGCGCGAGCAGGCGGTTTTTGATTTTCTCGCTCCCCTCGCCGTGAGGAATCTGTGCGCCCTCGCCATCCTCGTAGTCGTAGAAGCCCTTGCCGGTCTTCTTCCCGAGGTTCTTCTCTTCGACCTTCTCGGAGAGCAGCGGGCACGGTGCGTAGGCGTCACCGAGCACGTCGTGCATGTATTCGAGGACGTGGTAGCCCACGTCGACACCGACCTGGTCTGCGAGTTCGAAGCTTCCCATCGGAAGTCCGAGGTCGTACTTCGTCGTGGAATCGACTTCGGCGATGGTTGCGTCGCCCGCGTGGACCGTCCACGCCGCCTCGTTCATCAGTGGGACGAGGATGCGGTTCACGATGAATCCGGGGCTGTCCTTGCGGACGCGGACGGGCGTCTTGCCCATCTCCTCTGCGAGGTCCTCGATAACGTCGAGCGTCTCGTCGTCGGTGTGTGCGCCGGAGATGACCTCGACGAGGTCCATGCGAACCGGCGGGTTGAAAAAGTGCATGCCGCAGAAGCGCTCGGGGCGCTCTGTCACTTCGGAGAGTTCCGTGATGGAAAGGCTGGAGGTGTTCGTCGCGAAGATGGTGTGGTCTGGGGCGTGTTCCTCCAGTTCGGCGTACACCTCCTTCTTGATGGACATCTTCTCGGGGACGGCCTCGATGACCACGTCCGTGTCGGAAACGGCCTCACCGAGGTCGACGACGGCCGTAACACGGTCGAGTGCGGCGTCGGCGTCTTCCTGCGAGAGTCGGTCTTTCTCGGCGAGTTTGTTGAGCGACCACTCGATTTGGTCGTAGCCCTTCTGGACGAACTCTTCTTTGATGTCGCGCAGGACGACGTTGTATCCGGCGAGGGCGGCGACTTCCGCGATGCCGTGGCCCATGTTGCCCGCTCCGAGAACGGTGATGGTGTTGATTTCGTCTACCTTCATGGACGAACGTTACAGTGTGCATCGGTTTCAACGTTTCCCTCCCTCGAAAAATAAACTCAACTCAAATTTATTCCTGAACCCAATCGTGGACGGCGAAACCGACGAACACGATGTTGACAGTTAGTCGACACCCCGTCAGAGAGGCAGTCAGTCGACGCTTCGCCAGAGGTAGAGACTCGCGTAACTTCGATACGGAGTCCACCGCTCTGCTCGTTCGCGCATCTCGCCTCGGGAGACAGCGTCCTCGTCGAACCCGAAGACGTGTTCCATTCCGCGGCGAATCCCGAGGTCCTCGACCGGGAATACGTCCTCACGCGCGAGCACGAAGATAAGAAACATCTTGGCGGTCCAAACGCCGACGCCGCGAATCTCGGTTAGGGCGTCGGTGACCTCGTCGTCGTCCATCGCGTGGAGTGACTCGGTCGAAAGACCATCTTGGAATGCGTCGGCGGCATTGCGAACGTAGCCGACTTTCTGACTGGAGAGGCCGCAGTCGCGTAAGACGGTCTCGTCGGCAGCGAGTATCCCTTCCGGCGTGGCTTCGACGCGGTCGAACAGTCGGTTTCGAATCGTCTCCGCGGCGGTCGTGGAGAGTTGCTGGTTGACGATAGAGATGACCAGTTGCTCGAAGGGGTCGCTCGCGGGGTCGAGTGTCAGTGGTCCGTGGTCCTCGACGACGCTGCCGAGGTTCGGGTCGGTTCGGAGTTCACGATACGCGCTGTCGCTCATCGATACGACGTTCGGCGGTCGGGGAGAAAAGTTCGCGTATTGAAGGTATCCGCTGCGCGTCGATTCTTACTCTTCGAGCAACTCCTCTTCTTCGTTCTCTCCGCCCCGGTCGGCGTTGGCACGGCGACGCACGTCAACGCGGTAGTGTTCGAGGATGTCACGACCGAGAAGCAGCGGGTAGTCCATGTGCGAGCGGTCTTCGACGCTGGCGGTCACAGTGTGCTGTGTACCGCCGATACCGATGACGAGGTCGACGACTGGACGTGCCTTGCCGGTCTTGAGGCTGCCGGACTTCACGCGCGTCATGCTCTTAATCGGCCCAGCGCCGATTTCGGCGGCGAGGCTCGTGTCGATGCTCGTCCGAGTCGCACCCGTGTCGGACTTGGCGAGGGTCTGTTGCGAACCGCTCGTCCCGTTGACGACGACCTCTTCGATGTAGCCGATGATGGGTGCTTCGCCGTCGACGAGGGGCGACTCGTTGGGTGCGCACGAGGGGGTCGAGTCGTCGAGCGTGGCCGACAGTTCTTCGACGCGCGTTTCGTCGACTTCGCCACCGGCGCGTTCGATAGCGAGTTGAGCGATGTACGGTGCGGGGCTTGTGCCCGTCGCCTGATAGAGACCCTTGAATCCTGCCGTCGGGTTCGCTTCGAGGACGAACCAGCCATCGTCGCCTTCGACGAGGTCGACGCCGACGTAGTCCATGTCCATCACTTCTGCGGCGTAGAGGGCGGTCTCCTTCGCTTCTTCGGGCATCTCGTCAGTTGCGTCGAGTACGTCACCGCCGAGGGCGACGTTCGTCCGCCAGTCGCCTTCCGGCGCGTAGCGGTACATCGCGCCGATAACGTCGCCGTCGACGATGTAGACGCGGAGGTCGCGGTGGCGGTCGTTGTCGCGGTCGATGAGTTTCTGGAGGAACGCCTGTCGATTGCCCACCTTCGGGTTCACGGGTTCGGTCAGGTCTACTTTCCATGCGCCACCACCGTGCGGATCGATTAGCGGGTTTTAGACGCCCGCCTCGCCGAAGCTCGGTTGAACCTTGAGCGCACGGTCGTTCGGATGCGCGAAAAGCG
>NZ_JBZRPK010000597.1:0-8936 GCF_058382125.1 Haloferax sp. s1 | reverse complement strand
CGGTTTCGTCGTGGTGCTCGGTTTCGTCGTGGTGCTCGGTTTCGTCGTGGTGCTCGGTTTCGTCGTGGTGCTCAGTCTCGTTGTGGTGCTCAGTCTCGTTGTGGTGCTCAGTCTCGTTGGTGTGCGTTTCGGGGTCGTCGTGATGGTCTTCCGCATCTGCTCCGTCGTGGCTGTCGTGGACGTGTCCGTCGCCGTCGACTTCGTGGAGGTCCACGTCGGCGGAGATATCGACGGTTGCGATGGTCGAACCGTCGGCATCGAGAGACGTGAGGATATCGTCGGCCCACGGTTGGAAGCCCGTCAGTCCGTGGACGAACAGGTCGGATTCGAGGACCCGCCCTTGAACGTCCGGGCCGGGTTCCCACCCGTGGCCGTGCTGTCCGATTGGAACAAGCGTCTCGGCGCGTGCAACGTCGCCCGCGACATGCCGCGCAACGTCGCCGAAGATGAAGAACGACGCCGTCGCCACCGTCTCCGTAGTGGACTGTGCAGGCGCTCCGGAACCGAGACAGCCAGCGAGACCAGCGGCGGCGGTTCCAGAGAGAGATGCGAGGAACGCACGTCGAGTCTGTGTTCGCATGTATTAATAGAAATCTTGCTCTAGATAATAAGTGCTATTATTTGAGAGCTATTTTTTATTATTCGGGACGAATACCAACGAGTCCGAGAAGAGAGCTCCGTCTCGAGAGGAGAAGTCGTAGACAGCACGCCATTGAAACGTGAGAATTCACTGGCGAGTGAGACGGAGCAAGCGTATAACTTCGAAAGAAGGTGGGTGAGACGGAGCCAAGGATATAACTTCGAAAGAAGATTCGCGATTAACTCTCGCTCAGTTCACCCGAGACCGGACGGAGCCGACCAACTCCCCGAGTGCCCGCCGTTTGATGAGCGCGAATCCGGCGAAGATGGAAACAAATCCGACTGCCGTGAGCGGGTCGATGAGTTTGTCGAGAAACATCCAACTCAGGAGTGTCGCAGAGACGGGTTCGAGGTAGCCGATGAGGTTGATTTGTGTGGGGCCGAACCGAGAGAGGAGTTCGAAGTAGATGAGGAACGCCGCCGCGCCGCTGATGACCGCGAGATAGACGAGCGACCCGACGGCGGTTCCGGTCCACTCGATAGCCGCGAGCGACTCGTTCGTCACAACACCGGTGAGATGGAGCAACGCGGCTCCCAAGAGCATCGCCCACGCCTGAAGCGTCCGGGCGGGAATGTTCGACGAGAACGGCCGAGTCAAGACGGCACCGAGGGCGAAACATGCGGACGCGACGAACACGATGCCGACACCGACCACGTCGCTGGAAAAGAGCGCGTTCGGGTCCGGTTGAGCGACGAAGCCGACCCCGACGAATCCGAGAACGAACCCGACGATTCCGAGTCCCGAGATGCGGTCACCGAAGAGTCCCGTCGCGAACAACGCGGTGAGAACCGGGCCGAGACTGATGACGATAGCCGCGACGGCACCCGGGACGTGCTCCTGTCCGAGATAGAGAAAGGCGTGGTGGCCGCCGATCAGGAGCGCGCCAGCGATACCCACGAGCGTCCAGTCGGTTCGCGTGTGTGGACGCCAGTAATCGGTCGAGACCGCGGCGTATCCGAGGACGATGAGACCGGCGAGGTAGTACCGAAGCGCGGCGAAGTGAAGCGGTGGGAAATACTCCAGCCCGATTTCGATGGCGACGAACGAACTCCCCCAAAGCGTCCCGAGGAGGAGAAATAGACAAGCAGCGACCCTGCCGTTCATCGACACCGCCTCTGAGATTCGAGGGTATCGGACTCGCTCGCCGCCTTCGATTCAGTGCGTTCCGGCCTCGTTGTAGTTTTGTCCAGCACGTGAGCGTATCATTACCACACAATCGATAATAGTCGTTTTGTTCGGAGTAATCTGACCAATCGGATGTGTCATATAGGCTTTCATTTATATCGGCCGTGGGTTTACATCGACCCACGAAGGACCTTGGCCGCGGTCAACACCGGGTCCCAGACGGGACTGAATGGCGGAGCGTACCCGAGGTCCAGTCGTTCGACTTCTTCGACAGTCAATTCGGCAGCGAGTGCTGTGGCGACGGTGTCGATTCTGACGGCGGCGCGGTCGGTACCGACGATACTCCCGCCGAGCAACCGACCCGTATCCCGGTCAGCGACGAGCGTCACGGTCGTCTCCGCGGCACCGGGATAGTAGCCGGAGCGCGAGCCTGCAGTGATAGTCTTCGAGACGGGGTCGAAGCCGGCGTCACGAGCTTCTTCGAGGTCGATAAGCCCGGCTCGGCCACATTCGAGGTCAAACGCCTTCACGACTGACGTTTCGGCGACTGTTCCGACCGGTTCGGGTTCTCCGGCGACGGTCTGTCCGATAGCTCGACCGGCGCGGTTGGCTGGGAGTCCGAGCGTGTTCCACGTTGGTTCTCCGGTGACGGTGTGTGTGATTTCGGCGCAGTCGCCCGCCGCGTAGACGTGTTCGGCGCTCGTCCGGCCGTACTCGTCGATTTTGATTGCCCCGGTCTCGCCGAGTTCGACCTGGCCGGAAACGAGTTCGACGTTCGGCCGGAGACCGATACCGACCATTGCGCCGTCGACGGCCAGTTCCCGCTCGGGGCAGACGACAGCCTCAATGCGGCCCGTGCCGTCGCTTCGGAGTCGCTCGACTGGTTCGCCGAGGTGAAGCGAGACGCCCTGTTCTCGGAGGTGTGCTTCGACCTCCTCGCCGACCGCCTCGCCGAAGGACTTGAGCACGTGACCCGACCGCTGAAACAGGTGCACGTCGAGGTCGTACGCCGAGAGCGCCTCGGCCATCTCGACGCCGACGAAGCCACCGCCGACGATGGCGACCGACTCCGGCGGGGCCATCTCGGCGAAGTGGGTGGCGCGTTCCGCATCGACTAAACCGCCGCCACCGAGGGCGTCGAGCGATGCTTCTTCCGGGTCGGTGAGGAACGACCGAATCGCTGCCGCGTCGTCGAGACCGTGCAGTTTGAACGCGCCGTCGAGTTCGAACCCTTCGATAGGCTCTGTGGTCGCTCTCGCGCCCGTCGACACGAGAAGGTCGCTGTACGGCTGTTCGAACCGCCCGTCCGGCCCATCGACCGTGACGACCTGCCTGTCGGTGTCGACCGCGACGACCTCGTGTTCGCGCCGGAGGTCGATACCCCGTTCTTCGGCCTGTTCGGGCGACAGCGAAAGCAGGTCGGTGAGCTGTTCGACCTCTCCTTTCACGAAGTAGGGCGTTCCACAGTGAGCGTAGGAGACCCACCGACCCTTCTCGAAGACGATAACCTCGCGGTCCGGAGCAATTCGCAAGAATTTGCTCGCGGCGGAGAGACCTGCGGCGTCACCGCCGACGACGACGAATGGCTCGGCAGACATTATTGATAGATGATACGGTCGCCGATACGTAATTTCCCCGGTGGGGTGAGCGGCACGCACAGGCGTGAGACCGCCGAGTCGGCGGAGATGTATGTCGTCGCACCGAAGGCGCAACCTCGCCAGCGGTCGAACCGCGGGACCTTTCCCCGGCGACCGCCACAGTTCGACTGATAAATGCGCGAGGACGAGTTGGCGACGCGTGTGGTTGAACACTTCCGGGCGGCCTTCGACGACGTGGAGATTCATCTCGAAGAGCCGTACGACCACTACGGGAACCGCGGCGTCGCCGACGTGTACATCCGGGTCCGGACCCCCGAACCGGTCGACTATCTCATCGAACTCAAAGCCGATGCCGCCATTCGCCACGCCACGGGCGCGAACGAGATTCTCCGGCAGTATCGTCGCATGGAGCGCTACTTCTACAAGGACAACGAACACCATATTCGCCCGAAACTCGCCCGCGACGGTCCCGGCGTCCACGCGCTGCTCCTGTTCGCACCCACCGAACGCTGTGTTCGACACGTCCGGGAACACAGCGCGCTCTACGAGTCCGTCGACCCCGAAACCGTCGTCGAGGATGTCGCCGCCTCCCGGAAAGTTGCCTTCTTGACGAACCTCGACCGGGCAGCGGAAGGAGAACTCAGCTTCCTTTCTGTGAACAGCGGGCTTCCGGTCGATTCGGACGCGTTTGCGGAAACCGTTCCCGCCGGTTCGCGCCTCGCCGAAGCGCTCGACGAAACACGCGACGGGGCGACCGACTAGCGGACACGCTCATACACCCCCCGTTCGTAAGGGCACCCATGGGAAGGATACGGAAGTCGGTTCGAATCCCGTTGGGCGACCTCCGCCAGCAGGTCGCAGACTCTATCGGTGTCGCAGCGTCGTTGGTCGATATTCACGGGATTCAACTCGAAGACGGGGCGCTCGAAGTCGAGGCGAGTTACCCCGACGGCGAGGACGTGCCGGCCGTCGAACTGTTCGTCACCGACCCCCAAGGAAACACGGAATCGTACGTCACGGAGCTAGACGGGGCGAAGAACCTGCTTATCGCCGGGGAAGACGTACTGGTCGAACTCGTGGACTACGACGCCGAACGCGGAGAAGTGTTTGTCTCGGTGAAACACCGACAGAATGGAGAGATGGTGACCGTCCTCGGATGCGGCGAGCAATGGGTAATCCCAGTCGAACACGACGGCGAAGAACGGTCGGTCCACTGCCGGATTCAGAGTGCCATCGAGTTGAAAAGCGACGCCTGAGAGCCGGTGTTCGCCGCTGGTTAGTCACGACTCAACCGGGATTCAGCTACCTGTCTATCCTTCGTACGCCACGTACGAGACGCAATACCCGTCGGGCGCGACTTTGCCTTCGACAATCGCGCACGCGCCGAGGCCGTCGTCGTTCTTGTCCTCGATGTAGAACCGGCAGTTTGAGCACTGTTGCCCGTCTTTGGGCTGGTCCTGATACGAGACAGCCTCCTGCGAGGAGAGGCTATCGGGGTTTCGTTGGGTCCCGTCGAGAGAGGTCGCAGTCGCGTACGCTGCCGGGACGCCACCGGTCGAGCCTGCCGACGTGGTCGTCGTGGGGGCTTCTGTCTCCGTTTCACCGCCATCGCCGGAACAACCGGCGAGACCGGCCATTGCTGCGGTTCCAGTGAGCCACATGAACCGTCGTCGTGTGCGCTGGTCGTCTGCCATGTTCCGGCCTCAGGTAGGAATATACAAATTGAACATGATGTTTCTCAGAAGGCAGGAATCGAGCAGTGATTGATAGTTGTGTGGGACTATATGGAGGGTCATTAACTGATAAACGTCTGGAAGACAGTTCTGGAAACCGAAATCAGAAAATCGAGTTCTGCGAGGCTACGTTCTGTGAATCGGGGTTGTTCTGAGGCTGATTTCAGAAGCTACTCGTCCGGCCGAATCCGGGCGAGTCGCATCGCGTTGCCTGTCACGCCGAGAGTCATCCCGGCGTCACCCGCGAGAACGGCGAGTGCGACGGTGACGTACCCAAGGGGCACACCAATGGCGAGGACGGCCTTAATCGCGAGCGACGCCCAGATGTTCTGTCGGATGACGTTATTCGCCTGATGGGATAGCTCGTAGAGGTACGGGAGTTTCGAGAGGTCGTCGGCCATGAGCGCGATATCGGCTGTCTCAAGCGCGGTGTCGGTTCCGGCGGCACCCATAGCCACACCGACGGTTGCGGTGGCGAGCGCCGGTGCGTCGTTGATGCCGTCGCCGACCATCGCGACCGACTCGTACTCGTCGAGAAGTCCCTCGACGGCGGTGACTTTGTCCTCCGGAAGCAGGCCAGCGCGGAAGTCGTCGACACCGACCTGTCCCGCGATGGCGCGGGCGGTTCCTTCGTTGTCGCCAGTGAGCATGACCACCGAAAGGCCAAACTCACGGAGTTGTTCCACGGTCGCTCGGGCGTCCGGACGAACCTCGTCGGCGACGGCGACGATACCTTCGATTTCGTCTTCCGTCCCGACGATAACCACCGTCTTCCCCTCGGCTTGAAGACGGGGAATTGTGTCCTCAACGAGATTGAGACAGCCCTGCTTGTCACAGAGTGCGCGAACCTCGTCGGAGAGTGAGTCGGACGCGTCTGTGACGTGGACGTGGCCGAGGTCGAATCCGAGTTCCTCGAAGAATCCGGGTTTACCAGCGAAGTGCGGGATGCCATCGAGGTCGGCGCGGACGCCTTTGCCGGTGATACTCTCGAACTCGTCAATTTCCCGACCGGCGACGCCGTTCCCCTCGGCGTGGGAGACGATGGCCTCGCCGATGGGGTGTTCGCTCCGCGATTCGAGACCGCGGGCGCACCGGAGCACGTCGTCTTCCGAGTACCCGTTGACCGGGACAATGTCGGTGACGGTGAGTTCACCCTTGGTCAGCGTGCCCGTCTTGTCGACGGCGATAGCTTCGACCGACCCCATCGCTTCGAGATGCGTGCCGCCCTTGATGAGCACGCCGTTGCGGGCCGCCGAGGTGATACCGGAGACGACGGAGACGGGCGTCGAGATGACGAACGCACACGGACACGCGAGGACGAGCATCGTGATACCATATACGAACCACGTCACCCAGTTCAATTCGAACGCGAGCGGCGGAATCGCGGCGACGGCGATTGCGACGACGACCATGACCGGCGTGTAGTACGACGAGAATCGCTCGACGAACTGCTCGCGTTCGGTCTTGTTCGCCTGCGCGTCCTCGACCATCGAGACGATGCGCGAGAGCGTGTCGTCGCCCGCGACGGATTCGACGCGAACTTCGAGATAGCCCGCTTCGTTGACGGTTCCGGCGTACACTTCGTCGCCCGGCGTCTTGTCCACCGGAACCGACTCGCCGGTGATAGGGGCCTGATTAACGGCGCTGTCGCCCGAAAGCACGCTCCCGTCGACCGGGATTTTCTCGCCGGGTTTCACGACGACTACGTCGCCGACTTCGAGTTCTTCGACCGGAACGACGGTTTCTGTGCCGTCGCGGCGAACCGTCGCCTCGTCGGGCGAGAGGTCCATCAACTCACGAAGGGAGTTGCGCGTGCGGTCCATCGAGTAGCGTTCGAGGAGTTCGGAGACGCTAAAGAGGAACGCGAGCGTCGCCGCCTCGAAGTAGAGGCTTGTCGGCGACGAGATGAGACTCGCGGTGACGGCGCTGAGAATCGCCACCGACATCAGGAAGTCGATGTCGAGACTCCGGTTCCGCGCCGAGTAATAGCCGTTTCTGAGGATGGCTTGGCCGCCGACGGCGGCACCGACGATGTAGAGCACCTCGGCGAGCGTGAACGAGACACCGAGGACGGACGCGACGACGAGTTCGAGTCCGAGGAGGTACTCGGCGGTGATACCCGCCACGAGGAAGCCGCCACTAATCCAGGTCTTTACGGCGCGGGAACTCCGCCAGACGCTCTCGTGTTCGGTGTCAGCGTCGCCGGTGTCGCCGTCTCCGACGAGTTCGTCAGCATCGGTTCCGGTGACCTCGTAGCCGGCGTTTTCGATGGCGGCGACGACGGTCTCCGGCCGAGCGTCTGCTGCGACGGTGACGACAGCCTTCCCCGTCGTCGGGCGCGTCTCGTAGTCGAGTACGCCGGACGTGTCTGCGAGTGCATTTTCGACCTTCCCCGCACAGGACGGACAGTCCATATCGGGAACCGAGAGTGTAATCCGGCGGGTCGATGGTTCGTCCTCGACGGCGTAGCCTGCACCCTCGATGTTGGTCCGGATATCGCCGACCGTGGTCCGATTGGGGTCGTAATCCACGACGAGGCGACCAGTCGTCACCCGCGGGTCGATATCGTCGATACCGTCGAGTCGGCGGACACTGGACTCGACTTTCCCGGCGCAGGAGGGGCAATCCATCTCCGGGACACCGAACTCCGCGCGGGCGGTGTCGCTACCGGACTTGGGAGGACTCAACTCCTCACCGGAACCGGTCGAAGCCGACGTATCGGCGTCGGCATCGCAGGCACCATCACACCCGCAGTCGTCCGGTGGTGCTGTGGACGAACCCGTCCCGTCGTCCAGGTCACGCCCATCGTATTCGCTCATATGCAGCACTAACCAGTGACCAGTTAATAATTCACCTGTTACTAATCGGCCAAGACATATTGTATATTCACAATCTGAATCGTTTTAGTTAATAACTCACTGCAGGAACGGCGGGGACGCCGTTGGCAGCGAGATGAGCCACAGGCTGATGATAGTGTAGAGAATCATCACGGTGACAAACGGGAACTGGCTTCGAACCGCCTGCATTCGACTCGGGAACGTCCGGTACGCCTGCGAGTGCGCGACCCACACGGCAAAGAGGTGCCCGAAGAGGATGAACACGATGTTCAGGCCGCCGAACCACGCGGGAAGAGTGAGTACAATCGGGTTCGCCGGCGACGACAGCGGCGACGACAACGCCTCGACGAGCATCGGCGAAAGCGAAATCAAGAAGCCGAAGTAGTGCGCGAGATGGTAACCGGCGGCGATAACGAGCAACGGGGGAGCGAATCTGATGGCGAGCGACAGCGGCGTCTCGAAGGTGTCGATTCTGCGGGCTGTTATCCGTGCTGCGAGGACGTAGAGGCCGAGGAAGACACCGAATCCCCCGAGGTAGAGCAGTGCGTAGACGAGAAGTGGTGGGAGTCCAACGTTGACAGCGGCCCTAATACCCGCAGCACCCTGTTCGGTCGTGACGAACCCGCTGAACGTCAGTTCCCAGACGAGAACGACCGTAACCGCAACATCCGCGAGGTCAACGAAGTCGTCGTCGGTGACGAGTCGCATCCCCGGCAAGCGGACCGAGAGACCGTCGTCGTCGAGGCGAATCGGTGCGACCCGTCCGTAGAAGTGGAGGAAGACCGAAACGGGGTCGACTCGGTCGAACCACGTCTCTTCACCGACGAGAACCGCGCCGACGAGCGTGACGATGGTGTAGCCGACGAGCGCCGTTGCGAGGATTTCAGGGCGGCTCGTGACGCTTGTCGCCGTTTCGACCCAGACGAGCGCGAGGATACCCGCGACCGCCGGCCATCGGCCGGGTCGGTCGGGGTACGTGACCGAGCCGCTGGGGATCGCCGCG
>NZ_JBZRPK010000011.1:0-559 GCF_058382125.1 Haloferax sp. s1 | reverse complement strand
GCTGGGGGGTGGAATCTGGAGTTGGGAGCGGCTGGGTGTCGAGGCCGTTCCCGATGTGTCACCCAAACTGGTTCAGGTGTTCACACCCACCGCCGGTCTCGCCCCGACTGAGGTGGAAAAGTACGTAACCTACCCGGTTGAGCGGGCGATGACTGGCCTTCCCAATGTGCGCGAGATCCGGAGTGTCTCCAACTTCGGATTGTCTGTGGTCAGTATCTATTTCGAGGATGAGACGGACATCTACTTTGCCCGCCAGGTGGTGGGAGAGCGTCTGCCGAAAGCGAAGGAGGCCATTCCCGACGGTTTCGGTTCCCCACAGATGGGGCCCATCGCCACGGGGCAGGGGCTGGTGCTCTACTACTACCTTGACGCGCCGAGGGACGAATACAACCTGACCGAGCTGCGGACCATTCAGGACTGGGTTGTCAAGCCCCAGATGGAGACCGTAAAGGGTGTTACCGAGGTTCTGGGGATTGGTGGCTTCCAGAAACAGTTTCAGGTCAACGCCAACGCCAACGCACTCCAGCGTTACGACCTGACTCTGAAGGATGTTATTGAA
>NZ_JBZRPK010000012.1:0-561 GCF_058382125.1 Haloferax sp. s1 | reverse complement strand
GACTCGGACGAGCGATTCGTGAGCTGAGAGGATAGCCCGCGTGCGCTGACCCGTCTTCAATTCATCCGCGAGTCCGTCGGCGTAGTCGAGATCCCTGAACAGCTTGGTCATCGCCGCTGCGACCGGGGTGTCCTCGATATCGGGTTCTACAAACGACGAAGGCTTTTGACCGTCTCCGTTGGGGAGATCCTTCAAACGGTCCCTGAAAGTTCGGGCCAGCGAGTCAGCAAGGGAGACAATCTCCGAGCGGACCTGGCGAGGGTCGTCCATTGACGACTCGTACCTGTCGTACAGGTACTCGGCATCATCCAGCGCGGCTCTCGCCTCTTCGAGGTCGCCTGCGAATTTGCCGACCAATATCGGAGTTTCCTGCTCTCGACTGTATCGCTCGGGCGCGTCTCTCGACCGACGGCCAGCGGAGGCAACCAACACTTCGATTTCTCTGTGAGCCAAAATCGCTCGAATCGGGTCGTCACCGACGTAGCTCCACTGCCCTCGGAAGGCGTCGATGTCAGACCGAATCTGTGGGACGGACTTCCGAACGTCGGCGAACGCCAACCC
>NZ_JBZRPK010000013.1:0-562 GCF_058382125.1 Haloferax sp. s1 | reverse complement strand
GCGTTCGTCTGCCGCGAGCCTCATAGCGACCACGTCCTGACGACGATGGTGACGCGACCGACTGAGTCGGCCTCGGCGGCGTCTCGGGGTGTGTCGTACCGTGAACGCATCTCGTCTGCGAGACGTGGGGCGAGGACGGCCGCGAGGTCGGCGTTCGCAGTGCGAGTCTCTTCTCGGGCAACTTCGGGTTCGACGGAGGCGTTCAAGAGAACGCCAGCCCGCTCGTAGCGGTGAGCCATCAGCGTCGAAACGGGTTCGTCGCCGCGGAGGGCGAGTCGAGCGAGTTCGGGCGGGAACAATCCGGCGACCGTGCGGTTTGCGACAACCCGGGCAACAGCATCGAAACCGTCGTCGCTGGTGGCGACCGCGTCTTCGCGCGCCGCGGGGAACCCGCTCGGCACGTCGAGCGTCGCGGAGTGAACCGTCGCCGAAGACGGCGCGTTGGGTCCGAGACTGTCGGTTGCCTGAACCGGTGCGCCGGGGAACGGCGTCCAAAGCACCGCGACGTTGACGCCGCGGGCGGGGAGTTCAGATTCGACCCGGCGTCCGACCTTGCTGCGGA
>NZ_JBZRPK010000014.1:0-564 GCF_058382125.1 Haloferax sp. s1 | reverse complement strand
ATCCCAACAATGAGTCCTTCGACGAAGCGCTCAACGAGGAAGTGGTTGAACTCAACGACTTCTACACGCAGAAGGGCTACACCGGTTCCGCTGCCGTGGAGCGGGCTGTCGAAGTGCTGGCCGCTCAGCATGGGCTCAAGCCGGCCAATGCCGAACCGGAACCGCAGCCGAAGAAACCGGAGCGCAGCACCAAGCCGAACGTCGAGAAGAAGATGGACGTTGCCAACAAGCAGCCCTCGGAACCGACGAATCGGCGTGGTAACCGCCAGAGCCCAGAGGAAACGGCGGATGTCACCAATCTCGATGACGAGGAACTGATGGCACTGCCGGAAAACGTCCGGGCCCGGTTGCGTGGTGATATGTAACTGTTTGCGCTGAGATATGCGCAGTGCTAATATACCGGTAGCGAATACCCGCTACCGGTATTTTTACGTGTGCTCTTGACGAAACAAAGAGCCGGAATCGCCCCCCGTTAATGAGGCGCTCTGTGTAGATCGTTGGTCCACGAAACGGGCAGTGAGAGATGAACGATGAGCCTCGCGTTCTGCCTACGTGTATCCGCAG
>NZ_JBZRPK010000598.1:0-9017 GCF_058382125.1 Haloferax sp. s1 | reverse complement strand
CTTCGAGTTCGTCGGTGAACAGGCGTCCGAGGTTACCGACGGTGTCGGTTCCGATAGCCAGCATCGCCCCGACGGGGGTGATACCTACGAGCGGGATGTAGATGAGCACCCACACGAGCGCCGGCACGGCGCGGATGACGGACATCGTGCCACGGAAGAGGAAGTTAAACGGGAACGGCGTCACGCGCTCGGACCCGAGTACACCGAAGACGAGGGCGAGCGGGAAGCCGATGACCGTTCCGGTGAACCCGATGACGATGGTCGCGACTGCACCGCCGACGATGCTCAGCCCTTGGTCGCGGTTGAGCACGGCGTCGAGGAGCGATGCGGGGTTGAGGAGGCTCTCGAAGAGGGCGGCGAACCCGTGTAGGCCGTTTTCGATGGCGAAGAGCGTGAAGTAGTGGAAGTCCGGCGAAAGGAACTCGGCGACGTTGTGCAGAAACTGCGGGAGTTGACGGTAGATTTGAGCGACGGTGAACCCGAGATACGTCATGCCGAGACCCGTCAGCGCCAAGAGCGCGACGACCCCGACAAAGATGAGTGCTCGTCGGATGAACTGCGCGCGCTCGATGGTCGTGAGCGCGTCTTGGATGTGTCGCGGTGCCGACGTTCTCTCGCCGCCATCGGCACGGAGGTCGTCGTTCATCCCATCGCCGCCGCCGTCGGCGCGGAGGTCGTCGTTCATCCCATCGCCTCCACCATGCCGGCTTCGCTGTCTTCGTAGTAGATGTCGTCGACGACATCCATCGTCAGGTCGTCTCGCTGGCCGTCAAAGACGACCTCGCCGTCTCGCAGGCCGATATAGCGCTCGCCGAATTCGCGGGCGAGATTGACCTGGTGAAGACTCGCGATAGTCGTCAGGTTTCGCTCGTGGGCGGCCGTCTTCATGTAGCCCATGACCTCCTCGGCAGCCTTCGGGTCGAGACTCGCAACTGGTTCGTCGGCGAGCAGGAGGTTCGGTTGCTGGACCAGTGCGCGGGCGATACCGACGCGTTGTTTCTGACCTCCGGACATCGACCCGGCACGCTGCCGCGCTTCGTCGAGGAGACCGACCGTGTCGAGCGCTTCGAGTGCGGCTAGTTTGTCTTCTTCACCGTACTGCGAAGTGAGGCTCTCGGCGAGCGAGACACGCGAGAGGGCACCGGTGAGGGCGTTGCGGTAGGCGCTCATCGTCTCGACGAGGTAGTGCATCTGGAAGACCATCCCGACGTCCGACCGGTGGCCAGTGACGGCCCGGTCGTTGATGTGGACCGTTCCTTCCGTCGGCTGGGTGAGACCGTTCAGGATTCGAAGGAGTGTCGACTTCCCCGCTCCGGAGGGTCCGAGGAGGACGACGAACTCCCCTTCGGGTATCTCGAAGGAGATGTTCTCTAAGGCGACCGTGTCGCCGAACCGCTTCGTGACGTTCTGTACCGAAACTGCGGGCATTGATTTGTTGTCTGAAATATTGTAGTTGGTTGTCCCGACCTGCGGCGCTTCGAAGAGGCGTTCAGCCCTGGTTCAGGAGGTCGGTCGAGAGTTCGAGTTCGTTGGCGACTTTGATGACCGGTTCGTACGTTTTGAGGTCCGCCGTGCGGACGTCGTCGAACCAGAGGTCGTCGTCGGTGTCGCTCTCACCATCTGCACCATAGTACACCTTCTCTGGGGCGGCCTGTAGGGCGTTGATGACGTCGTTTTTCCCCTCTTCGGAGAGGTTCGGACTGACCACCATCGGCGCGCGGGGGATTCCCTCGTACGTCTTCACGTACTTGTACCCGTCGGCGAGTTCGCCGTCGTCAGCTTGGGTGATGAACTTCCCGACACCAGCGGCGGCGACCTGGTCGTTTTCCAGAGCGGCGAACGCCTCGGCGTGGCCCGACCACGTACCGGTGAAGTCCGCGCCGGAGTCGCTGACCGGTGCCTCACCGATGCTGAGGCCCGCCTTCTGTAGCATGTACAGCGGGTACAGCGACCCGGAGGCGGAGGTCATGTCGGCGAAGCCAACCTTCTCGCCTTCGAGGTCGGACAGCGAGTCGATGCCGGAGTCTTTCTTCGTCACGATGACGCTCGTGTAGTCCCACGAGCCGTAGGCGTGACGCTGGAGGGCGATATTCGCCTTGTCGGCTTTCACACCGAGAGCGGCGGCGAAGGGACCGGTCTCCGCGATGTCGGCCGTCCCCGACCCGAGACCCTGAAGGACCGCGGAGTAGTCGGCGGCGTACTTCAGAGAGACCGTCGTGCCGGTCTGTTCTTGGAGGTGGTCCGCATACGGCTTGTACTGCGACCGCATGTAGTCTTGCGGCTCGGACGGCGACATCATGAAGTTGATTTCACCGTTCCCGTAGGATTGCTCGCCGAAGCTGCCGATACATCCACTGACACCTGTGATACCGAGTGCACCGACCGCACCGGTCTTTTTGAGTAAATTGCGTCGGGAATACATGTGGACTGAGAAGAAACTATGATAGGTCGGGATTAAACTTTCATATTTTTTATCATATAGCTAAATAGATATAAATTGCTATTGCGTACTCCGTGAGTAAACATAGAACAATCGACCAATTTTCGCACATCTACGATGGTCGCCGCGACGGAAACTCACTTGCCCCCTGCTCTCTCACGTAAGTGTATGAGCACGACACAGGCCACAGCGGAGACCCTCGCCGACGTGGTGATGGTCGACTACGGGCTTGGGAACCTCCGGAGCGCCAGACGCGGTCTCGAACGCGCCGGTGCGAACGTCGTCGTCTCCGACGACCCGACCGACTTCGAAGACGCGGACGGTATCGTTCTCCCCGGCGTCGGCGCATTCTCGGAAGGAATGGACAACGCGGGACCGTTCCGCGAACCGCTCGCCGAGGCCGCAGCAGCCGGCACGCCGATATTCGGTATCTGCCTCGGGATGCAGATGCTTCTCACCTCTTCTGAGGAGGCGGACCACGCGGGCGAGGGCGAAGTCGAAGGCCTCGATTTCATCCCCGGTCGAAACGTCCGCTTCGACGAGGGCCAGAAGGTGCCCCACATGGGCTGGAACGAACTGCACGCCCAGCGCGACCACCCAATCGTCGAAGGTGTTGATGGTGAGTACGCCTACTTCGTCCACTCGTACTACGCCGACCCCGACGACGAGAACGCCGTCGTCGCCACGACCGATTACGGCGTCGAGTTCCCTGCAATCGTCGCCAACGAGGAGGGGACCGTCTTCGGCACGCAGTTCCACCCCGAGAAATCCGGCGAGACCGGTCTCACTATTCTCCGCAACTTCGTCGAGTTCTGCGCGAACCAGTAGGCCGAATCTGCCACCCCCGACGGCCTTTTGTCGGTACTGCGTCAAGGGGGGTTTATGCAGGCAGTCACGCTCGGCCCGGCGGGCACCTATTCGCATCGCGCCGCCCGCGCGGTCGCCGACGACGTCGCCTTCCGAGAATCGGTTACGTCCATCGTCAAAGCAGTCGCCGATGGGTCGTTCGAGCGAGGTGTCGTCCCTATCGAGAACAGTATCGAAGGCAGCGTCTCCGAGAGTCTCGACGCTGTGGCCGACTCCGACGTGAGCGTCGTCCAAGAAATCGTCACGCCAATTCGCCACGCGCTCTTGGCGCAAAGCGAGGACTTCGACACCGTCGCCAGCCATTCGCAGGCGCTCGCGCAGTGTCGAACCTATCTGGACGAGAACTACCCCGACGTAAAACTTGAAGCGGTCGCTAGCACCGCCCGCGGCGTCGAGCGCGCCCGCGACGACCCGTCGGTCGCAGGTATCGGCCACCCGGACAACAGTGGCGACGACCTCCAGATTATCGCCGCGGACATCCAGGACCGCTCGTCGAACGCGACCCGGTTCCTCGTCGTCGCGCCCGCCTCGGCCCGGTCCGACGCCGGTGGTAAGAGTTCCCTCGTCGTCTACCCGAACGCGAACTACCCCGGTCTCCTCCTCGAACTGCTCGAAGCGTTCGCCGAACGCGACATCAACCTCTCGCGTATCGAGTCGCGCCCGAGCGGCAACCGTCTCGGCGACTACCTCTTCCACATCGACGCCGACGCCGGGCTCTACGAAGAACGGATGCAGGAGGCGCTCGACGAAGTCGAGGGCATCGCCCGCAATGGCTGGGTCCGCGTCCTCGGGTCGTACGACACGCGGCACGTGTTGTACTGAGTGCTGGAACGTTTCCCCCACCGCGTGCTAGAGCGGTCCACACTGGACTGAGAACACCCTCAATGTGTGAGGACAGGCACATCTTTCTTTGTCGTCGCTGACGTAGGTTGACCCGTATGCAGCGAAACCCATTCGACGAGATAGAAGACCTGTTCGACCGGATGGGCCGGTCGTTCGAAGAGTCCGGACTCGCTCGTTTCCAAGACATCTCGCTCGATGTCGTCGACCACGACGACGAGATCGAGGTCATCGCCGACCTTCCCGGATTCGAGAAGGACGACCTCGATGTGAGCGTTCAGGGTCGACAACTCACCATCGCCGCCGAACACGAGGAGTCGTCCGATGTCGACACCGAGCAGTACGTCCGGCGGGAACGGAGCCACAGGTCCGTCTCCCGGTCGCTCACACTTCCCACAGACGTACTTCGCGAAGAGATAACCGCGGCGTACCAAAACGGCGTCCTCACCGTCACGCTCCCCAAGGCGGAACCGGGAGCCGACTCGACCGAAATCGACATCGAGTGAGCGGCTTATATCCCGGTTATTGGGTATCTGAGCACCGTACCGTGCGAATTGCTATTCTGGTTCTGGAAATCGTTATCTCCTCAGACGGCGTCTTTACCTCTCGGTGAAACACCGATGATGCCACGCACGAACCCATTCGACGACTTCGAAGAACTGTTCGAACGAATGTCCCGACAGTTCGACGAGATGGGCCGCCAGTTCGACCGCTCTGGTATGCTGCCCTCGACCCGGATGCACGAGATGGCGGTCGACATTGCCGACCACGACGACGAACTCGTCGTCTCCGTTGACCTTCCGGGCTACGAAAAAGAGGACATCTCGCTGTCCGTCGCTAACCGTACGCTGACCATCGACGCGAAGCGCGAACTGACGGACGAGCACGCAGACAGCGAGTACCTCCACCGCGAACGTCGCCACGAGTCCACTCACCGAACGATTCGCCTCCCCGAAGAAGTCGATGCAGAGAACACGTCAGCGACCTACCGAAACGGCGTGCTCACCGTGATGCTTCCCAAACTCGACGCCGACCCCGACGATTCCCGCCGCATCGACATCAAGTGACGAGGTCTCTTGGTCTCGTGGTGGTCTCTTTTAACACATCGCGTTCGAGACGATTCGACTGGACGACGCCAACACCAGTTCGGGACACAGCAACGACCCTCGCGTACCGTGTGGCGTACCACGGTGTGGCAATATCTGCCGCAATCAGACAGACCGAGAAGTCGAGTATAGGAGTTATTTTAGGCCGGGGTACCACTACCACGACTATGGACTACGACCCGCAGGAACTGGAAGCGCGTTGGCGGGAGCGCTGGTCCGAGACCGGCCGATACGAGGCCGACCCGGACGCAGACGCCGACGACGCCACGTTCGTGACGGTGCCTTATCCGTACCCCAGCGGCGGGATGCACATCGGGCACGCGCGAACGTACACCGTTCCAGACGTGTACGCTCGGTACCGACGACAGCAGGGCGACAACGTGCTTTTCCCCATCGCGTGGCACGTGACCGGCACGCCGATTATCGGTGCCGTCGAGCGCCTCAAGAAGCGCGAAGAAAAGCAACTGTCCGTGCTGACCGACACCTACAACGTCTCAGAAGACACGCTCCCGGACCTCGAGACGCCCATGGGGTGGGCGCGCTACTTCATCGAAGAGCACTACAAACAGGGGATGCAGTCGCTCGGTCTCTCTATCGACTGGCGACGCGAGTTCACGACGAACAACGAGCGCTACTCGAAGTTCATCGAGTGGCAGTACCGGACGCTCCGCGAGCGCGGCCGACTGGAGAAAGGGCTGCACCCCGTCAAGTTCTGTACGAACGAAGAGCAACCGGTCACGACGCACGACCTGCTCGAAGGCGAGAACGCGGAGTTCCAGGAGTACACGCTGGTCCGCTTCGGCTGGGAACGCGGCGACGACGAGGTCGTCGTCCCGATGGCCACGCTGCGCCCCGAGACGGTCCACGGCGTGACGAACGCCTACATCGACCCCGAAGCGACCTACGTGGTCGCCGAAGTCGACGGCGAACCGTGGTTCGTCTCCGAGTACGCGGCCGCGAAACTGGAATATCAGGCCCGCGACGTGGACATTCTGGAGACGGTCGAAGGAGCTGAACTTGTCGGCCAGTCGGTCGAGAACCCCGTCACCGGCGACGACGTGCTGGTCCTTCCGGCCGGATTCGTCGACGCCGACAACGCGACGGGCGTCGTCATGTCCGTCCCGGCTCACAGCCCCGACGACTACGTGGCGCTCCAAGAGGCGAAAGCCGACACCGACTACCTCGAATCGTTCGGCATCGACCCCGCCGACGTGGCGGACATCGAGCCGATTCCGATTCTCGACATCGACTCCGAGGACGACGAGTACGGCGAAATTCCCGCGCAGTCGGCCGTCGAGAGCAAGGGAATCGAGTCGTCCGACGACCCGGCCCTCGAAAAGGCGACGAAGGACCTCTACAACAAGGAGTTCCACGCCGGTCGCCTGAAAGCGTTCTACGGCGACTACGCTGGCGAACTCGTCGAGGACGTCCGCGACGACTTCAAGGCCGACGGCGTCGACGCCGGCCAGTTCGACGTGATGCAGGAGTTCTCCGAGGAAGTCGTCTGCCGCTGTGGCGGCGATGTCGTCGTCTCCGAGCAGGACACGTGGTTCCTCTCGTACGACGACGAGGACTGGAAAGAACTCACCCACGACGTGGCCGACGGGCTGGACGCCATCCCCGAGAACACCCGCGACGAGTACCACCACACCATCGACTGGCTGAATGGTTGGCCGTGTATCCGGAACTACGGGCTCGGAACCCGCCTGCCGTGGGACGACCAGTTCGTCATCGAGCCGCTTTCGGACTCGACTATCTACATGGCGTACTACACCATCGCCCACCGCCTGCAGGACATCCCGGTCGAAGACCTCACGCAGGACTTCTTCGACACGCTGTTCTACGGTCCCGACGCGGCCGACGAGGTGGACGAGCGCGCCCTCGACCTGCGCGAAGAGTGGAACTACTGGTACCCGGTCGACTACCGGTTCTCCGGCAACGACCTCATCACGAACCACCTGACGTTCTACCAGTTCCACCACGGCGAACTGTTCGACGAACCGCAGTGGCCACAGGGTATCGTCATCATGGGTATGGGCCTGCTCGAAGGCCAGAAGATGTCCTCTTCGAAGGGCCACGTCGTCCTCCCCGGTGAGGCTATCGGCGAGTACGGTGCGGACACCGTTCGTTTCTTCCTGCTCAACTCCGCAGAACCGTGGCAGGACTACGACTGGCGCGACGACCTCGTCGGGTCGGTCTACGACCAACTCGAACGCTTCTGGAACCGTGCGCAAGAGATTATCGCCGACCCCGGTCCGGACGAACAGCCCGAACTGGAGACGGTCGACCGATGGCTGCTCTCGAAGCTACAGGACACCGTCCGCGACGTGACCACGGCGATGGACGAGTCCGAGACGCGCTCTGCCAGTCAGGCCGCCTTCTACAACTTCGAGGAGGACCTGCGCTGGTACCGCCGCCGGACGGACCTCAACCGGCCTGCTGCGAAGTGGACGCTCCGGAACGTCCTCGAAACACGCCTGCGCCTGCTCGCGCCCTTTATCCCGTTCATGACGAACGAACTCCACGAGCAGTTGACCGGAACCCCGGCCGAGGACGCACCGTGGCCGGAACCGGACGACGCCTTCGACGACGAGACGGTCGAACTCGAAGAACAGCAGGTCGAGCGCCTGACCGAGGACGTTCGCGACATCATCGACGTGACCGAGTCGGACCCAGACACCATCCGCGTCTACGTCGCCGCCGACTGGAAGCGCGACGTGTTCGAGACGGTCGTCGAAAACGGCGACAACGTCGGTGCCATCATGGGGCAGGTCATGCAGAACCCCGACCTGCGCGAGAAGGGCAACGCCGTCAACGACCTCGTCCAAGACCTCGTGAGCCAGACTCGCGGACAGGGCGAGTCGACGCTCCGCGCCCAACTCGAACTGGACGAAGTGGCGACGTACGAACGCGCCGCGGACTTCCTCGCCCGCGAATTCGACGCCGACGTGGACGTTTTCGCCGAGGACGACTCGGACATCGTCGACCCGGCCGACCGCGCCTCGAAGGCGATTCCGTTCCGCCCCGCAGTCCACCTCGAATAGCCGGACAGCGGGCGGATTTTTGTTGTCGCTTCTAATTTTCACTGCTGATACGAAGCGGTTCAGATAGTGTGAACCCACCACCAATGGCTCTTATAGCGAACTCTCCCCTAGACTTACAGTATCATGCACGATAATTAATGTATGTTGTGTGCGGACTGCGAGGTCGAGATGTACCGGATTGACGACGAAAAGCAGACCGACCTGGAAGACAGACGACTCTACGAGTGTCCCGATTGCGGCGGGACGAAAGAGCGAGCGAAGTACCGACACCGGTGAGTTCGGACGGAAACGAGTCGGCGGTCACCTTATCCTCGTAGCGAACCTACAGTTCGCCATGAGCGAAGACGACTCATTATCCCTCTCGCAGAAGGCGTACCGTAGCGTTACGCCGGAGACCAGCATGCACCCGAACATCGAGATGGACCCCATCGGGTGGACGATGTTTCTCATCCTCGTCGTCCTCATGCTCCCGCTTTTACCCTTCCTCATCATCGTCTACGCGCTGTCGAAGGGATTCGACTATTTCGCGGGACAGCGCGGCTCAGAGACGTGAAAAAATAGAATGAATGCCAGACTCGGGGTGTACGGTGTCCTTACTCGTCGGCGAGGCCGAGGAGGTCGAATTCGTACCCGTTGTCGTTTTCGTTTGCGTGTTCGTAGGCGACGTGCGCGGCCGCAACGTCCTGAATCGCGAGACCGGTCGAGTCGAAGACGCTGATA
>NZ_JBZRPK010000599.1:0-9019 GCF_058382125.1 Haloferax sp. s1 | reverse complement strand
CTACCCTTCGGTCCGGAGCGAAGCCCGGCGTATTCGGAAGAAGGCCGCCGCTGTCCTTGCTGAGACTGAGGCTGACGTCGAAGCATCGTTCAAAGAGAGCGTGATTGAATTTCCCCTGCCCTCATCGGACTGAAACCGCATCAACTTCCGATAAATTTGCGTGGTTCTTCTGTGTAGAGGTAAGTAGCAAATGAGTGAGTGACGCCTGAAAAACAAATCATATTTAAATCATTTACCACTTCGTTACGCAATTATATTTTTTTTGAGCAACTCGTTCTTCTTTTCTTCAAAGTCTTCTTCAGTAATCACTCCCTTTACTTTCAAATCATTGAGCCGTTCGAGTGTTTCTGTGGGGTGTTCTTTTGATGGTTGGTCCTCTGTTTCTTCCGATGATTTTTCGTCCTCAGCTGGAACCTCTTTTGCAACGCCTTTGGCCGCCTTGTAATTGTCAGACGCTCCCTTTGCTCCTAACACCCATCCAATCGGGGAGAGACTTGTTACCGCCGTTGCGCCCCACCATAGGCCTCCTCGTTTCTTTGGTTTCCACCCGCAATTCGGGCACCGCTTAACGTCTGGTGAGACTTCTTCATGGCACTCCCGACAAACTGACTTCATAGAACTTTTTGGCGTGTTTTGTTCCTCAGCCGATTCTTGGAGTCTTTTGCTAAACCTCATCATCCCTCGTTCTGACACTCTGAAAACCATTGAAAATGCAGAGAGCATCCCAAAAACGAACACTAAAGCAAATACCCCAAATGACGGGTAAAAAAAAATAACGTAACGATACTCATCAAGGTGAGGGTGACACCGGCAACGGCGAGAAACGAACCAATGGGCTCCGCTTTCTCCATTTTGACACCAAATGCGTTTTTAGAGTCCGAAAACTCCTCTAACGAGCCTATTTGATACTCTTCATCCATGTGTACTGACACCAAAACAGTATAGTAACTTAAACTTCAGTCACGAAATCTACGACCTTTTCCGTCGTTCAATCTACTCGTTCTCTACCGACTTGTCGTGATGTCAAATCCATTGAATGATGCCTATGTGGTTGGTGAGAAGTGAAACTGCTACTGGCGCTGTCACGGAGTAGGACATTTATACATTGTCGTTTAATCATGTACTGCCGAAGTGAAAATTGGCGGGTACACGAGGGTTGGCCATTCACGGTCGCGCCTCGCTTAGGACGCTGTGGTGTAGACCTTCGCAGGTTCGAACCCTGTCCCGCGAATTTTCTGTCCGAGCACCCGCGAACGGCGAAGCCGTGAGCGACAGCGAGGACGAAAATCGTAACGAGGGGTTCGAACCCTACGAGACGAGCAAAGCGAGTCTCGGTCCGGTTCGAACCCTGTCCCGCGCATTGCTATTCGCCGTGCCTTGCACGCACTGTCCTGTGTTTCCCTCGGTAATAGAGCCAGAACACGACAAGTAGCGTGAGGGGAAAGAGGACGATTGCAGCGATGGCCAGCGGTGGAATGAGGATGAAGAGGGCAAAGGTCTCCCACGAAACAATCGTGTTACGGGACATAGTGGAAGCTCCGTCGATGGAACTATCTATCTTGTGGGGTTGTCGATGAGGCGTTGTGCCGGACCGCTGTGGTCGTCAAGCGGGGGTCTTCGACATAGGTACGGTGGTTTCCTGCTTCTCCTTGTCACACCGGCCGACACTGATGCCGCCAAGCGATGTACCGTTGCCAACGACTAGTGGGCTGTGGGCCGAGTAGCCCGAAACAGCCGCGGCGAACGTTCGAGGTCTCGGGTGACTCGCTCGACCGCTTGCTCTCCGTGTTTCAACTTTCTGCCCGGCTCCACCCTCCCCCAGTCACTGCCAAGTACCCCAAAATAGAGGCATGGTAACAATTCGCGTTTAAACTCCCCTCCCCGTCATTACTTAAAACAAGCCCGAATTTGTTCGGGGCTAAACTTACTATTCACATGGCCAACTCGCGGATGGATGCAAACGCAGTCTATCTACAGCGAAATCGGTGGCCGAGAGGCCGTCGAAGCAGTCGTATCAGACTTTTACGACCGCGTCCTCGCCGACGACACGGTTGCGCACTATTTCGACGATATGGACATGGCGAAACAGCACGCCCATCAGGTCCAGTTCATCAGTGCGGTCGCCGGCGGTCCCGTCGAGTACGACGGTCGAGATATGCGTGAAGCGCACGAACACCTCAACCTCTCTGGTGAGGACTTCGACGCCATCGCGAAGCACCTCGAATCTGCGCTTCGTGCCAACGGGGTCGACGAATCGAACAGAGAAACCATTCTCGACGAAGTGGCGGCGCTCCGAGCACCGATTCTCAATCAATAAAATGGGATACCCGGGCGGACCACTGGTTCGTGTCACTTAAAATTATAAATTCCAGAAATCGGTGATAAGTCCGAATTCGTAATTTTTGGCCCACGTCTGTCCTAAGGGAAGATTACGTGTCTGATTATCGTAATGAGATGCACGCCACACGTCAGACACGACACAACCCTTTTTCTCACTCAGCGTGTGTCTCCACCAATGGCGGCGCTATCCGAATTATTGGGTGACCTCGTGGCAGATGTCGACGGGCTATTCCTCTTCACGCCGAGCCACTCGCACTACGAGCGGTTCGACGAGGCTGATGTCCCGACGGTCGTCATCGCTCCTGAGAACACGCTCGAAGCCGAGACGTTCGTGGAACTCCCGCTTCAGTTCCAGAACGTCAAAGACCGCATTCGCTTCGGTGTCGAAGGTGCGATGGAACAGAGTATCGTCGAGGCAGGCGACACTATCGCCTGTAACGTTGGCATCTTCGACGGCGACCCGGACTCAATTGTCAGAGTTCGCGTCGAAGAGAACATGCGTTCGGGCATCTACGACCTCTTCGCGAATTCACGGGCCGACCCCGGCGTCATCCGCGACGTGTTCGAAGTCGCCATCGAACTGGGCAAGAAGGGACAGAAGGGTGAACCCGTCGGCGCGCTGTTTGTCGTCGGCGACGCAGGCAAGGTGATGAACAAGTCCCGTCCGCTTTCGTACAACCCGTTCGAGAAGTCCCACGTCTACGTCGGCGACCCGATTGTGAACGTGATGCTCAAGGAGTTCTCGCGGCTTGACGGCGCGTTCGTCATCTCTGACTCGGGGAAAATCGTCTCCGCGTACCGCTACCTCGAACCCTCGGCGGAGGGCGTCGACATCCCGAAAGGCCTCGGCGCACGCCACATGGCTGGTGGTGCCATCACCTGCGATACCAACGCCACAGCAATCGTCCTCTCGGAGTCTGACGGTCTCGTTCGCGCGTTTAAGGGTGGCAAAATGATTCTCGAAATCGACCCGGAGGCCTACTGAGATGAACGGGTCCGCCTCGACGCTTCCCGCCGAGTCGTCGGTCCTTTACACACAGATGTCGGTCCCCATTCAGTCAGACAATGGTATCGTCGACCAACTCATCCAGGCCGTGGGGCTTCGATTCGTGGGCGTCCTCATCATCTTGGTCTTCGGGTTGATTCTCGCCTATACGGCGGGGACGCTTGTCCAGCGACTCCTCGTTCGAATCGGCGTTCCGGACGCCATCGAAGGAACTGCCTTCGAGCGGACCGCTCGGGACTTCGAGACTTCGACAGTCGAAATCATCTCGTGGCTCACCCGATATTTCGTCCTCGGTGCCTCACTTCTCGCCGCGCTTTCTTTTGCCGGTGTCAATTATGCCGACCGTTTCTGGCTCGTCACCGCAGGCATCCTCCCGCAGTTGTTCGTCGCTATCTTAGTGCTCATCGTCGGTGTCGTCATCGGCGACAAAGTCGAACTCCTCGTCGCCGAACGGTTTCGGGGAGTAAAGCTTCCACAGGTTAACATCATCCCGTCGCTCGCGAAGTACACGATTTTCTTCCTCGCGTCGCTTGTCGCACTCTCACAGATCGGTGTCGCTACGCTCGCGCTTATCGTCCTCCTCGCATCGTATATGCTGGCTCTCATCGTTCTCAGCGCTGTCGCGTTTCGTGACCTCCTCAGGTCCGGTGCCGCTGGGACGTATCTGCTTTTCACCCAACCGTACAGCATCGGCGACGAGATTGTCGTCGGCCAGATTCGCGGTGTCGTTCAGGAATTCGATATGTTCGTCACTCACGTCGAATCCGAAGATGAGGTGTTCATCATCCCCAACGCTCGCGTGTTCGAGGATGGTGTCGGAAGGGTTAGATAACCAAACCCAGATATGTAACTCGGCCGATTCTAATTTTGTCATACGTTTACCATAACAGTTTAGAAGTGGTCCGCAGATTGTCTCATATCGGACTTCCTGAATACGATGACGCAGAATCTCCCTCCCCTAAATATTGCATCTCCCTCTCCACGTGCTGTTGAGGTAGCTGAAACTCTTCTCAGGGGGTTCTACTTTCAAGATATGCGGGAGACGCACCTCACCGACTGCGATTTCGACGCTGCGCAGTCCGCTGCTGCACACGCAGTAGACTATATGTCGTCGGCGTTTGAAGCTGAATTTCCGGACGTTCCTGCGTCTCGTGCTGCATACGCTGGCGAGTTATTCATGCGTGCACTGTTTCTTCAGGACGAAATCGAAAACCGAGCAGCGTTCGACGAGTGTCTCGAACACGATGTCTCGGACGACGTGTTCGTCTCTTCCCCCGCGGAAATCCCCGAGATAGTCTCCATCAACGACGACCCACGCTGGAGCGACGTTCAGGACCTCCTCGAAGTGGTTTGCGACGAACTCGAGATGGACTCGGAGTACGCTGTCCTTCACACTCGATTCTGGCGGCTTCACGGCCAACGGCGCGACAACTGGCAAACGATTGCTCGGCGAGCACACCGAATCAAGGTCGCACGCATGGTCCCGGAGGCGGACGACGAAACCATCGATAACCTCGCTCGGTACTTCGTCGCCGGAGTAAGTCGCCACGACGGGTGGGTTCGAGAGGGCCCCGAACGAGATGTCACTTCGACTCTCGATATCGTCGCCCAGTACTACCATCGGTTATTTGATCTGAGAACTAGTTGATATGATTTCGGCGATACCACGACCGCCGAAAATAAGTATTGGTGGTCGAATCGTCTCTCCAGAGCTAACATGGAGGATACCGACCCGGAACTGTACCGTGAGGCTTTCCGAAGCGCGGACATCCCCATGTTGATTGCAGACACGAACTTCGCTTTCCGGGATATCAATGACGCCGGTCTCGACTTCCTCGGCTACGAGTTCGACGATATCATCGGTGAATCCGTCGGACTCATCGCTGCCGACGAGGAGGTGTACTACGAAATCGTCGAGCAGATGATTTCCGGTGAGACGTGGTCCGGCGAGTTCATGGCACGACGGAAAGACCAGCAGGTCGTCTACGGACAGGGCTTTGCGACGCCCATGGTCGTCAGCGGCGACGTTGAAGGTATCCTCGCGTTCTTCGTAGACACGACAAAACAACGACATTACGAGAACGCCTCCGAGGTGCTGAACCGCCTGCTCCGACACGACCTCCGGAACGAACTCAATGTCATCTACGGTTACACCCAACAGGTCGCCAGCCGACTTGACGACGAGAAGGCGCTCGAAGAACTCGAACTCGTCCAAGAGAAAGTCCTCGACATCGTCCACAAGTCAGAACGGGCGCGCGACCTCCGCGAGCACTTAGAGCGGTCTCACGACGTGTCTAATCACCCGGTCAAACTCGACGTGGTGTTGAACAACAAAATCGTCGACACCATGATCGAATTTCCGGACGCCGAGTTCGAATTCGGACCGTTCCCCCAGGTCGAGGTCATCGCCGACGACCTCCTCGGGGAAGCAATCGAGTGCGTCCTCGAAAATGCAGTCACGCACAACGACAAAGAGACGCCACAAGTCGAAATTTCGGTCAAGCGCGACGGTGGCCACGTCATCGTCCGTATCGCAGACAACGGGCCGGGGGTCCCAGAAGAACAGCGTGACCTTATCTTCGGTCGTGAGGAGTACGACCAACTCCATCACGGAACGGGTATCAGCCTCTTTTTCGCCGACAACGTCATCTCGTCGTACAACGGCACCATCTGGGTCGAAGACAACGACGACGAAGGCGCAGCATTCTGTATCCGACTTCAGGAACCGACAGCTATCGACTGACTCGCACCCTCGGCGGTCGTTCAGTCGTCGTCAGATAGTCCGTCGGACATCGGTCGCGCGGGGACCCCGGCAACAGTCTCTCCCGCTGGCACGTCCCGCGTGACGAGCGAGTTTGCCGCGACCTGTGCGCCCTCGCCGATGCGGACGCCCGGAAGGATGGTCGCTTTCGCGCCGACCATCGCGCGCTCGCCGACGACGACCTCGCCCGTCCGGTACTCGTCTTGGAGGAACTCGTGACAGAGGATGACCGAGTCGTAGCCGATTATCGCGTGGTCTTCGACGGTGACGAGTTCCGGCCAGAATACGTCCGGCGTCGCCTCCAACCCCCACGAGACGCCCCTTCCGACAGTCACACCGATTCGCCTGAGCGCCCAATTTCGAATCTTGAGCGACGGCGCGATGCGAGCGATGAGGACGAACACGTAGTTGAGCATCACGCGCCAGACGGGCTTTGCGTCCGTCCAGTACTGAAGCGAGTTGAGCGGTCCGGGCGTCGGGTGGTGGTCGATACGGTCGTGTCGCAGGGCGGTTTCCTCGGTGTCGTCGGTCACGACCGTCGATTAGACTGGAAGCATAAAAGCGCCCTCGCAATACGGACAAAAACGAACTGTGGGCGTCGTCGTGCCGATTCGATTACTCGCCGCGGAGTTCGGCCATGTGGTCGAGACGCTGCTGGACGAGTGATTCGGTCCCGATATCGTGGCGGATGTGGAAGCCCTCGCCCGCGTCTGCGAGCGCGTCCTCGGCAATCTGTTCGGCCTGTGAGATGCTGTCGGCGTGGCCGACGACGGCGAAGGAGCGCGAAGTGGTCGTGTAGAGACCGTCGTCGCGGGCGTCGACGCTCGCGTAGAAGAGGAGCGCACCGGCGTCCTCGTCTACCTCGACTTCTATCTTCGCACCGGCCTTAGGGTCCGTCGGGTAGCCTTCGGGGACGGCGTACTTGCAGACGGTCGCTTTCTCGGCGAATTCGAGTTCGGGGAGTGACTCGCCTTCGCGGGCGGCCACGAGCACGTCGAGGAAGGGCGTTTCGAGCACTGGAAGCGTGTTCATCGCCTCGGGGTCGCCGAACCGGGCGTTGAACTCGATGACCTTCGGTCCCTCAGTAGTGAGCATGAACTGGCCGTAGAGAATACCCTTGTAGTCGGGCATCGCGTCGACGACAGCCTCGATGACCTCAACTGCGGCGTCGTAGTCCTCACCATCCATGAACGGCAGCGAGGGCGTCACGTCGGTGTAGCTCCCCATGCCGCCGGTGTTCGGCCCCTCGTCACCCTCGTAGGCGCGCTTGTGGTCCTGTACGGCGGGGCTGACGCGGAACTCGCCGTTGGCGACGAACGCCTGAATCGTGAACTCCTCGCCGACGAGTCGTTCTTCGAGTACGACGCGGTCGTAGTCCGAGTCGCGGAGGTATTCCTTCGCTTCCTCGGGTGTCACCTGGTCGCCGATGACTTTCACGCCCTTGCCGCCGGTCAGACCGGCGGGCTTGACCGCGAGGGCGCCGTCGTACTCGTCGATGTAGTCGCAGGCGGCCTCCACGTCGTCGAAGGTCGCGAAGTCGGGATTGCCCGGAATCTCCTCGTCGCGCATGAACCGGCGCTGGAACGCCTTGTCCGTCTCGATGCGGGCCTCGGCTTCCTGCGGGCCGAAGGTGTAGATTCCGGCGGCGTCGAGGGCGTCGGAGACGCCCGCCGCCAGTCCGGACTCCGGCCCGACGATTGCGAGTGTCGCATCCACGGACTCGGCGTAGGCGACGATGTCGTCCGCCGCCGTTTCCGAGACTGTCTCGAATCCATCGGCGAGGTCGGCGATGCCGGGGTTTCGGTTGCTCGCACAGGCGTACAGGTCACAATCGGGGGCGAGTGCACGGGCAATCGCGTGCTCTCGGCCGCCGCCACCAACGAGGAGGACGGTCTCGCTCATACCCGCATACCCTGCGCACGAGAGTGTAAAGATTGCCCTTCAGCCATAGAGAAATAAGCACAATTGTGCTTACTTGTACTCGTCCTTATCGGCGGTTCGGTCGCAAAGCCACCCCCAAATCGTGGCTCGAACGGCCGTCTCCACGCCGCTTTAGTTCTCGGAGTACCGAACTCGAACTATGACCGACCCGGTGGGACGCAACCGACTCGACGAGGAGCAAAGCCCGTACCTCTGTCAGCACGCGGACAACCCGGTTAACTGGCAACCGTGGGACGAAACAGCCCTCGAAGCGGCCCGAGAGCAGGACAAGCCCATCTTTCTTTCAATCGGCTACTCGGCGTGTCATTGGTGCCACGTCATGGCCGACGAGAGCTTTTCCGACCCGGAAATCGCCGAGGTGCTCAACGAACACTTCGTCCCGGTGAAGGTCGACCGCGAGGAGCGCCCCGACCTCGACCGCATCTATCAGACGATTTGCCAACTCGTCACCGGCGGCGGCGGGTGGCCGCTTTCGGTGTGGCTCACGCCGCAGGGCAAACCGTTCTTCGTTGGGACGTACTTCCCGCCCGAACCGCGCCGCGGCGCACCCGGTTTCCGCGACCTCGTCGAAAGCTTCGCCGAGTCGTGGCGGACCGACCGCGACGAGATAGAAAACCGCGCCGAGCAGTGGACCCACGCCATCACCGACCGACTCGAAGAAACGCCGGACACCACCGACGAGACCCCCGGTTCAGAGATTCTCGACCAGACCGTTCAAGCTGCCCTGCGCGCCGCCGACCGCGACCACGGTGGCTTCGGAAGCGGCGGCCCGAAGTTCCCGCAACCGGGGCGTATCGACGCGCTGCTCCGCGGCTACGCCATCACCGGCCGCCGCCAAGCCCTCGACGTAGCGGTCGAAGCCCTCGACGCGATGGCTAACGGCGGGCCCCGCGACCCCCCCCGCGGCGGCCTTTCCCGCTCCTCGGTGGGCCCCCACAGGAGCCTGCCGGCCCCCCAGAGGAGGCCCTGCA
>NZ_JBZRPK010000600.1:0-9026 GCF_058382125.1 Haloferax sp. s1 | reverse complement strand
CGCTCGCGGCGCTCGCCTACGTCTTTGACCCCCGGATGTTCCAGTACCTCGGACTCTCCGCGTTCGGCATTGTTGGACTCGTCGTCGCCGCAGTCGCCGCACTCGTCGGGACCTATCTCTCAGCGGCCGCGACGGTCGCCCTCGCCCGCGAGCAGTCTCTCGCCGCCGCGGTTCCCGTTACTCGCACCCTCGTGTTCGACATTTCGTTCGTCCCCGTCGTCTCTGCTGTCGCGCTCGTGGTCTTTAGCGGTCGGCTCCTGACCTTCCTTTTCGGGGCGTTCCCATTCGGTGGCGTCGTGCTCGCCAGCGTCGTCTCGTTTCTGCTACTCGTCGCGTCCGCGACGCTCCTCGGCCGGGGTGCACCTGAGACGCCGACGGAGAGCAGCGGCTGGCGTCCGGAAGTACAGACTGACACAGCAGGTTGGGAGTAGCGTTGCAGCGGAGTTGCAGCGGGACGGCAGTAGCGTTGTAGTAGGGTCGCAGTAGAGAGAGATTGGGTCGCAGAAAGGACAGCGTAGTCAGAGAGAGACCGATTCGACCGTCGTTACTGCGCGTCGGCGAGTTCCGCCGTCGCGTCTTTCGCGCCGTCGACTGTCTCGCGGACTGCGTCGACACCGTTGTCGTGTAGGAGATTCCCGACGACGACGACGTCGGCGTTCTGGCCCATCTCGTAGGCTGACTCGTAGTCGTGGATACCGCCGCCGTAGAACAGCGTCGCGTCGTCGAGGGCGTCGTGCGCCGCACCGACTTTCTCGGGGTCGCCGTACGTTCCGGAGTACTCGATGTAGACGATTTCTTGGCCGAACATCTTCTCGGCCACGCGGGCGAACGACGCCACGTCCTCGGCCGACTGGTCGGTGTCCGCGTCAGTGTACTCGGCGACCGACGAGTCGGGGTTCAGCACGATGTACGCCTCGGTGTGGGTGCGGTCCCAGTCCAGTCCGTCCTCGATGCGGACCCACTCTTTGTGCGCGCCGGTAATCCAGAAGGAGTCGCTGGCGTTGAACACCGTCGGGATGAGGTAGCCGTCGAGGGCGGGGTCGTCGATGACGACGCCGGGGTTCGACGGTTCCTGATAGATTGGCACGTCGTATTTCGCGGTGGCCTCGACGACGCGCTCCATCTTCTCCTCGGTGATGTCGAGCGTCCCGCCGATTTCGAGGGCGTCGGTGCCCGTCTCACACACGTCTTCGAACGTTTCGCCGTCGACGAGGTCCTTGTCGGGGTCAATTTTGGTGATGTGGTCCCAGTCTTCCCACGGATAGCTCATTGGTCGGTCTATGCTTGAGGGGGCCTAAAAAGCGTGCGAAAGTTGTGGGGCGTCTTGCCTCAGTAACTCTGGTTTCTAATTTGAATACTTCCAAATATTGACTATGGTTAGTCAGTTGTTCGAAGTACTATATTGTCAATTGTAGAGTAGCTACTTGTCAAATTCGTATGACATCTCTGACCTCGATTTAGTAACTGAGGTTTATTGGGAATTGCAGTACGCCGTTCAAGACAAATGTACTGGCATCCTTTGTGTCAATTACTTCTATCTTTAGTATGCCAATTCGCCAACATCGACCTCCGACGGACGAATTTGTTGAGGACTTTCAGGACACCATTGTTCCATCTGCTATTCCTTCTTCGGAGTTTATCGATTGGGATGGTATCGAAGACGAAATCAAAAACTATCAGGTCCAAATTGAGGCCGTCCTTGACCTTCAGGGAGTCAGTGAAGACGAGTTCGTCGAAGGTCTTGCTGACGCACTCATGAATGCTGACGAAACCCGGAAGTGGATTGACTTTTACTTTGAACTTCTCGGAGAACGCGGGAATAAGTATAGCGCGCTCGAAGGCGTCTGGAAGTTCTACGACATACAGCGTGCAATCGACTCTGGTGACAGGGAAGCAGCCCGCGACTTAGCCGATATACTCCAAGAAATTGGCCTGCAGTACATCGTGGACGAAGCAGACGTTCGTGACCACTTCCGAGGGATGCTCGTCGGCATGGAGTCACACGCCCGCAAGAACCGACAGGGAGTGTGCTTCGAGGGCTTAGTCGGTGAGAGGGTGAATGCGATTGCTGACCGACTTAATGATGCAGGATACTCCGTTGAGATGGACGCTGAATATACGACGGAATATAACGATGAATCTGGGCAGGAAAAAACAGTTGACTTCGCATTGTTCGAGGACGGAGACTTACGGCTTGTCGTTGAAGCGAACGCCTACAAGGTCGGTGGGAGCAAGCCGTCTGAAATCCGTCGCTCATACAACCACGTCGCTCAACGGATGCGAAAAGACGGTATAGCCTTCGTCTGGATTACCGATGGTCAGGGTTGGGAAAAGTCACTCACCAACGTCCTTCGACAGAGTTACGAAGATATCACTGACCTATACAATCTCCATCAAGCAGATACACAACTCCCCGCTGATGTGGAGCGATTCTTCGAGACGGGAGAAGTCTGATCTAGGTTTATTCAGAATTTGGAATCGCCAACGGCGTATCATGAACCTCATCTAAATCTTGCAATTCTAATTCCAGCTTGGACAGCGGCACGCCTTCATACAGTTGCTTGACCAGTTCGATTGTTTTGTCTCGTCCGGAGTAATTCCAATAGCGGATATCTTGCTCGATGAAGAGCCACGGAAGAGGCTTCAGTAGAGCTTCTGGTCTCCGGCCAACAGTAAAGTCGAAGTCGTCACTATACTTTTCGAGGACTTCGTCGGGTGAGTTGCCCTTGTATATATCTAACACTGCCTTACAAATTGCCTCGAACGAGTCGGCCTCATCGTGTTCTCGCTTCCAGTAGAGGTCAGAGTAAATATCTGGGTGAGACGGCGCTGGATTGGCAGAGTCGTCCCAGCCTTCTACACACACCTTGAAATCATATCCTTTGTTGAGCCATGCTGGACGAATCAAGAAAACAGGAGACCCATCACTCAATTCGTCGATATTGTAGCCAAGATATTTCTCATCTCGGTCCTCGTAAATCGAGAACGTCAGAACAACCCCGACCCGGAGCCTATTCAGTGGGTCGTCCCATTCGACCTGTTCCAGCATTTTCTTAACATCTTCAGGAAACTCATCGAATCCCAGCGTGTCAAACTCTCTGATTATGTCTACCACATGCGAAATTCAAGACACAATTTAATAAGTCCCAGAAACATGTATCTTGAACGGGTTTAGAAGTCCGAAAGTCCTTGCTGGCCGACAGTCTGCCGCTTTGTGGAGGGTACGTTCGTAGCGATGATTTCGTCTACTTCGTCTCTGTTCTCGGCATCGCTATTGATAGCTCGAGTAGCACCCTCTACTTCGACCTGGAAACCTGCCTCATCGTACCTTTTGTACATGACTCCGCTGTTGCTCAGAATAACGTTTACACCCTTCTGGTCAAGTTCCTTCGCCAAATCAAGTAATCGTTGCTGGTCATTCTTGTCGAAGCCATCCGCCGAGTAATCGGTGAAGTAAGCCGTTGAACTCATCGGCTCATACGGTGGATCGAAATACACTAGATCGTCTTTTTGAGCTTCCTCACGGATATATTCGAAGTCTGCATTGTGAATCTCCGTATTCTGGAGAACCCGGCTCGCCTTACGGACCTCTTTTTCCCGTACCCAATCGGGGTTACTGTATCGCCCTATTGGGACATTGAATCCACCGCTACTGTTCTCTCGGTAGAGTCCATTGTAGCACGTCCTATTCAAATAAAGAAGGAGTGCGGCTTCCTCAAGTTCATCGTACTCGTCTCCGTAAGGTCGGTTGTTGAACAACTCGCGTTGCTGGTAGTAGTAGTTGGAAATATCCTTCCCTTTTCGGTTGGTCTTAGAAAAGTTCCGTTCTGGGTCTGGGTCAGACTCAGGATGCTTGAATGACCGACACAGTTCAATCAGTTCATCCGGTCGGTCACGAACTTGCTTGTAGAAGTTCACCAAACGAGTGTTTGTATCGTTAATTGTACCGTCTTCAGGTTCAAGATCAAAGAATAGAGCACCTCCACCAAAGCACGGTTCATGAAAGTGCGTGTAAGATCTCGGGAAGCGGTTTTTCAACTCATCGAGTAACTGCCTCTTACCGCCTGCCCACTTTAGAATCGGACTTACCATCTCTTGTTATCGGTTGTTTCGTCTTCTGACTTAAACATACCCGTTCAATATACCTTGAATGGCTAATAGTTCTGTACTCTTAAGCGATAGGCCAACAGAGATGTCGATTGTGACTGCTGACCGTGACGAAGATTCGGGCCAATTCACGGAACAATATCCGCAAGAGGCATTTCTAAAAGCAGTCGACAATCTTGACCATGCGACGACAACCAAAGTTTCGGAAGAGGTTGGATGCTCTTACGATTTAGCCTATCGCCGTCTAAATGATCTTGCCGAAGAGTGTGAGGTTAAGCGGATAGAAATTGGCTCGTCCTTCATTTGGGTATGACTGTGACTCTCAAGTGAAAGAGAACACTGAACCTTCTTGACGTCATTCTTCCGAAGCAGCTTTTCATCGGATACTGGTGATTCAACACATAAATATCCCAGACGCAATACCCGACTCGAAGACGGAGTGAATCCGTTTTCGACGCCTAATCCGCTGCAGTCTGCCACTTCCGAACCGTATCCGCACCGACACCATCCACTCTCGAAGCCACGTCGTCCGGCTCGGCCGCTTTCAGCGTCTTCACGTCCTCGATACCGGCGTCTTTCAGTTTCTCGGCGGTCTTCGCACCGATACCCTTGATGCTCTCTAAGTCGGACCCGCCCTCGCCGTTCTGCTGGGCCTGATACTCGCGGTAGTTACAGATGGGACAGCCGAGGTCCCACGGCTCGCGGTCGCCCTCGTAGGTGATTCGGAGTTCCGGCAGGTCGTGTTCCTCGCAGGATTCGTCCGTGACTTCGATGTCGCCGCGGCGGGGGAGCGGCAGCGAGTAATCGCAGTCGGGATAGCGGGTACAGCCGACGAGTCGGGAGCCGGAACGGAGGCGCTTGATAGCGAGTTCGCCGCCCGCTTCGGCGGTTTCACCGCCTTCGCCTTGCGACGCCTCCGACGTCGCACCCTCACCGCACTCGGGACACGACCCAATAATCAGGTCGTCTTCTTCGTCCGCTTCCTCGGCCTTGCAGAGCGGGCAGCCGTGGACGAACGTCTTGCGCCCGGCGAGCATCTTGATGTGATGGAGGTCGTGCTCTTCGCAGGCGTCCTCCATGATGAGCGGCTTGCCGGTCGAGGGGAGCGGGAGGGTGTAGGTACAGTCGGGATAGGAGTCACAGCCGATAAAGTACGACCCACGGCGGCTCTTGCGGACGACGAGGTCGCCGCCACAGTCGGGACAGGTGCCGACCGTCTTGTCGGCCTTCAGGGAGTCCTGAAGCTGTTTCCCGAGTTCCTCGCGGGACTCCATGAGGCCCTCGAACACGTCTCCGAGCATCTCTTTGGACTCCTCGGTGACGTCCTCCAGCGTGGCCTCGCCGCGGGCGATAGCCAGCATGTCGGATTCGAGTTGCGAGGTCATCTCCTCGCTGACGATGAGTTTCGCGAAGTCCTCCGAGGCCTCCACGACGGCCCGCGCGAGGCGGGTCGGACGCGGCGGGTCGCTCTCGATGTAGCCGCGGTCGTAGAGCTTCTGAATCACGTCGTGGCGGGTCGCTTTCGTCCCGATACCCATCTGTTCCATCGTCTCGATGAGTCGCGACTGCCCGTAGCGACGCGGCGGTTGGGTCTGCTTCGCGTCGAGATGCGTCTCGGAGAGCACGAGCGCCTCGCCCTCTTCAACGTCGGGGACGAACGATTCGGTGGAGTTGAAGTACGGGTAGACTTCGTGGTAGCCCGGTTCGAGGAGGCGCTTACCGTTGGCCTTGAGCGAGAGACCGGCGGCCTCGGCGACGACCCGTAGGTGTTCCCACACCGCGTTCTCGGCCACGGTGGCGAAGAAGCGCCGGACGACGAGTTCGTACACGTCCCACTCGTCTTCCGTGAGGTCGGAGGCGGACGGGAGTTCACCCGTCGGGTGAATCGGCGGGTGGTCGGTCGTCTCGTTGTCGCCTTCGGTCGGTTCGATTTCCTCCTGTTCGAGGAGGGACTTCGCGTCCTCTTTGAACCGACGGTCACCCTCGAACGCGCCGAGGAGTTCGCGGGGGTCGAGGTCGTCGGGGTAGACCGTGTTGTCGGTCCGCGGGTAGGTGATGTAGCCCGCCGTGTAGAGGTCTTCGGCGATGCTCATCGCCCGCTGGGCGGAGTAGCCGATAGACCCAGCGGCGCGGATGAATTGGGTGGTGTTGAACGGCGCGGGCGGCTTGTCGGTTCGAGTGCGGCGCTTGACGGCGGTGACTTCCGCGACATCGACATCGAGGAGTGTCTCGTAGGCCGATTCGGCGGCCTCCTCGTCCCAGATGCGCTCGGCTTCGGTCCCGTCGTCGTCGAGGTAGAAGTACTGGGCTTCGAAGGACTCGGCGGCCCCGTCGGCGTCCTTCGTGAGTTTAGAGAACAGTTCCCAGTAGTCCTCGGGGTCGAACGCTTCGATTTCGCGCTCGCGGTCGACGATGAGTTTCAGCGTCGGTCCCTGCACGCGTCCGACCGAGATGAAGTCGTTGCCGAGTTGCCGGGCCGAAAGCGAGAGGAAGCGCGTAAGTGCGGCCCCCCAGACGAGGTCGATAATCTGTCGCGCCTCGCCGGCGGCGGCGAGGTCGAAGTCGAGGTCGTCCGGATTCTCGAACGCCTCTGTCACCTCGCGTTTCGTAATCGAGGAGAATCGAACTCGGTCGACGGGCACGTCCTCGTTCACGTCGCGGACGAGTTCGTACGCCTCCTTGCCGATGAGTTCACCCTCGCGGTCGTAGTCTGTGGCGATGGTGACGTTTCCGGCCTTGCGAGCGAGTCGTCGCAAGGCGGCGACGATGTTCTCCTGTGTCGGGTGTTTCTCGACGGGCGCACTGATGAGTTCGACTGGCTCGACGTCGCGCCAGTCGTTGTACTCCGGCGGGAAATCCACGCCGACGACGTGACCTGACAGACCGATACAGCGCTTCCCACCCCACTTGTAGACGTTGACGCCGTTCATTCGCTCTGCGGAGGCGGTCTCGCCGCTCAGGATGTCGGCGATACGCCTCGCGGCGTTGTCCTTCTCTGTGATGATGAGTTCCGGGCCGCGGCTCATTGAGCGGCGATATGTCGGGGGTTATCCTAAACCTTTCGTGCCCATATTCTTGGTGTAGAAGGCCTAACGCGCGCGGATGCGAGTGTGCGGGTGTGAGCGCGCCTCGCGCGCGAAGGTGTAATGTTCGCTGCCGACAGGAGAGACATATCAACATAAGGTCGGCTGACAGGCGAGGTCCAACACGAGTTTGGGCTGACATGACACCAGAAGCGCTAACGTCTGTGAGCCAAACCACAAAACGTGTCGAGTGAATCACGAATCGACATGACAGAAGGGGCTATTGCCCCCAAACTGCTCGCCCTCTCGTGGCCGCTCGTTGCGGGGAACCTCCTCCAGACGCTCTACAACCTCGCGGACGTGTTCTGGGTCGGGCGCGTCGGTGCCGACGCCGTCGCCGCCGTCTCGCTCATGTTCCCGACGAGTTGGATGTTCGTCTCGACCGCGATGGGAATCACCGCCTCGACGATTGCGCTCGTCTCCCAGCACATCGGTGCTGGGGAGGACAGACAGGCGGACCACGTCGTCGGCCAGACGATTCTCCTCACGCTCGCCGTCTCAATCGTCCTCGCAGTCGTCGGCTTCGCGTTCAGACACCCGCTTTTGAGCCTTATCGGAGCACAGGGTCCCGTTTTCACCAAAGCGCTTGCCTACATCGAGGTGGTGTTCCTCTCGCTCCCGCTTACGTTCCTCTTTTTCGCGTTCCGGGCCGCCTTGCAGGGCGCGGGTGACACCAAGACAGCCATGTGGCTCATGGTTGCCTCCGCGGGACTCAACGTCCTCCTCGACCCGATTCTCATTCTCGGATGGGGACCAATCCCCGGGATGGGAACGCGGGGCGCGGCGATTGCAACTCTCATCGCACGTCTGTTCGCCACGGCGGCCGGCGTTTACATTCTCCTCCGTGGAGACTGGGGCGTCCAACTCCACCTCGCCGACCTCCGACCGGACCCGGAGCGCCTACAGAGACTCGTCGATATCGGTTATCCTGCGACACTCGACGGGTGGGCGCGAAGCTTCTCGGCGGTCGTGATGGCTGGCTTCGTCGCCCGATTCGGTCCGATTGCGACCGCGGCCTACGGTATCGGCGTTCGGCTGATGTCCGTCTCGTGGACCGTCTCTGGGGCTGTCGGACAGGCGACGGCGACCGGCGTCGGGCAGAACTTGGGTGCGCAAACACCCAAGCGAGCGGCGTCCGTCACGTGGACGGCGATGATAGCGACGATGGGAATCCTCTTTGCCGCCGGTGGACTCGTGATGGCGTTCCCCGCCGAAGCCATGCGTCTGTTCATCGGCGAGCAGGCCGTCGTCGACGAGGGCGTCACGTTCCTCCGGATGGTCGCCCCATCGTGGGCGTTCTTCGGCGGCGTGATGGTCATTCAGGGCGCGTTCCGCGGTGCGGGAATCACCAAGGCGGCGATGGTGTTGTCGTTCCTCTCGCGGTGGATTTTCCGCGTTCCCGTCGCGCTCGTGCTTGCATTCGCGTGGACGGTTTCCGTCCCCGGAATCGGTCCCGTCTCCGGGCTTGCGTGGGGCGTCGAAGGCCTCTGGTGGGCGTGCGTCGTCGGTGCAGTCGCTTCGTTCGTCGTTGCTGTCGCGTGGTTCCGGACCGGGTCGTGGCGCAAAGGAGTGTTGGACCGCGGCCCGTCCGCAGCGGCGGGCGACGACTAAGTTCAAATCGTGCTGATACTAACAGCCTAGGCTCATGTACCTCCGCGTGCAACATACTTGCATGTCTCATACACCCGAGTTGCCGGAGCGATACGCCTGTGACGGATGCCAAGCCGTGGACGCTGGAAAAGGGACGAACAACAATGGGACGTACCACCTCAGCGCCCCCGCGGAGTGCGCCGCTTGCGGGTCGCCGAGTTTCGTTCGGTTCGAACAGTACGTGCG
>NZ_JBZRPK010000601.1:0-9040 GCF_058382125.1 Haloferax sp. s1 | reverse complement strand
CAATGATTATTTTGAAAATACGCCCGATGTTCTCTCGTCCGAGGCACTCATCGCCTCTGGAATCCTCCCACAATACCCGTTGCTTCTCCAAGATGGCTGGTTCTTTGCCGAGGCGATTGCCTCACAAAACAGTTATCGACGTATACTGACAAGTTGACGGCTGCTGGTATCCCGTACGAGGTTCTCTCGTTGACCCGGTCATACGACTCGAGTGAAGTCCTTGCGAATCGCCAGTGGCAGTTTGTCACCGAGGCTATCGAGCGCGGATACTACGAGGACCGTTGTTCTGGTTCGAACGTTAACTGCGAACATCTGCTCTCCTCGTGCTTCCAGTAGGTACAAGCATCCCGACCATAAACTGGGAGGCGAACATGGCTGAGCCGGCCGAACTCCTCAGCGCCCTAATCGTCCTCGAATTCGTCGTGGTTGCTGCAGTTGTCTTTCTCTTGGTACCTATCGAGGCGGCGGTCTCTCTTATCCCGCTCTTCTTGCTCTTCTCGTTCGTCCTTTACAAGTACCTGCGCTGAGCCAAGGAATTGGCTGTTTTCACACTGATAGAATGTGAGTGGCAATATCGGGATTTTCGGCCCCAATACGTGCTAATAGTGCGTGTCCCCCGCCTCGCCCACGATGCGGATTTCGTCGCATTACGGTACGGTCTCTGATTCCTACAGTTGTGTGTATTCACAACTATACAAATACTGCGCATAACCATTTCAGAAATTTACATAATCTAAATAATCCTCATAGTTTGAATTATCATAAAAGAAGCTGTGTTCGACTTAGGCTGAGTAGATGAATTATCTTAAAAGATACTCGTTCAAACTATGTTAAACATTCTATTTTTCAGCAGTTAGTATCACCGGCAACTAATCATATTGTGTGTTATATACAGTATTATATGCGCCTAGACCTGCCTGTAGCCCGAAACGATACCCTCTCTGCCGCTTTCTTGAACTATCGACTCGTCAGTTCCGGACTCGATGGGTAGCGCGCGGACTATCCAATCCTTCGTCTACGCACCACGTCCAGTGGTCGCGTGCAGTCGAGTTTCTGGCTATTTTCAGGCGTGAATGACGGGTTCTTCGTCGGCCGACCGCGAACTATTTTTCAGTGTCTGTCCGGAGGTGGCATCGAACAGATGGAGACTATCTTCGGGGAAGTGTAGTGTTACTTCCTCACCGCGGTCGAACTTCTGACCACCTGGAACGGCGGCCGTAAACCGCTTGTTGCCGATGTTCAGTGCGACGTGTGACACGTCCCCCAGTGGTTCTACGAGGTGCACTTCGGCGGGAATCGGGTTTTGGACATCTGAACCATCCACGATTCGGATGTCTTCCGGCCGGATTCCTAACGTCACACGGTCGTACCCCTCAATCGCTTGGGCGGTTGCTTCGGAGATCTCGTAGTCGAACATCTTGTGGATGAGCCGCTCGTTTTTGGACGCGACATCCATGAAGTTCATCGAGGGAGCACCGATGAAACCAGCAACGAACTTATTGGCCGGTTGGTGGTAGCACTCAAGCGGTGTGCCGACCTGCTGAAGTTCTCCGTGGTTCAGAATTGCGATGCGGTCGCCCATCGTCATCGCCTCGGTCTGGTCGTGAGTGACGTAAACGGTCGTGACGTTCAGGTCGTCTTGCAGCGCTTTGAGTTCTGTGCGCATTTGCGTCCGAAGCTTGGCATCGAGGTTCGAAAGCGGCTCGTCCATCAGGAACACTTCGGGGTCGCGGATGATTGCACGGCCGAGCGCGACGCGTTGTTGTTGCCCGCCGGACAGCTCTTTCGGATAATCGTCGAGTAGCTCTTCGATACCCAGCGACTCGGCGACATCCTCGACTTGCCGATTCCGTTCTTCGGAGTCGAGGCCGGTCGTCATCTTCAGTCCGAACCCTATGTTCTCTCGGGTCGTCATGTGCGGATACAGGGCGTAATTTTGGAACACCATGGCGATATCGCGCTCGCGTGGCTCCAAATCCGTCATCGACTCACCGTCGACGATGACATCCCCGCTTGTGACCGATTCCAATCCTGCTATCATTCGAAGTGTGGTCGACTTGCCGCATCCCGAGGGACCGACAAGAACCAAAAACTCACCATCGTTAAGTGTCAAATCGACATCGTCGACCGCAACGACGCTCTCGCCCCCTCCGGTGAATTCCTTCCGGAGGTTACGCAGCTCTAACTGTGACATGCTTTCTTCCCAACGTTTACAGTCAAACTATATAATGCTTTGTCATCACTACCCACGCGAGACCTCCGAAACCCCACTTTTGAGTCGAAGCGAACGTTTATATGCAAAGCTGGTGACACAGGAAAGTATCTGGAGTCACTAACGACTCGTTCGTTTCCAGTGAGCCACAATGACAGAGCAACGTTACCGGAGTCATACCGACTCCATATACGGAGAGTTGGACGTCCCGACAGTGGTCAACGCGGCCGGGACGAAGACACGAATCGGTGGGAGCCTCATTAGAGCAGAGGCACTCGAAGCGATGAATGACGCCGCCTCGACTTTCGTTGAGCTTGGGGACCTCCAGGCGGCCGCTTCGGACCGCATCGCCGAAATCACCGGCGCGGAAGCCGGCTACGTTACCAGTGGGGCGGCTGCTGGGCTATGTCTCTCTGCCGCAGCGGCTATCGCAGGCCACGATATAGCAGCGATGGACCGCCTCCCTGACACTGAGGGACTGCCAAGCGAGATACTGATGCCCCGGACGCATCGAACCGGCTACGACCACGCCCTCCGCGCTGCGGGTGCAACTATCGTCGACATCGGGACAAACGACCTTCACCTTGGAACCGGTTCGACGAACGTGGAACCGTGGGAAATCGAGGCGAACATCACCGACGAGACGGCCGCCATCGCCTATATGGAAAAGTCGTACACCGAGCCACCGCTCGATGTAGTCGCCGACATCGCTCACGACCACGACATCCCCGTCATCGTCGATGCGGCCGCCGAATTACCGCCACGCTCGAACTTCTCCCGTTTCATCGAGCAGGGTGCCGACCTCGTCGTGTTCAGTGGTGGGAAAGGAATTCGCGGCCCACAAACGACCGGAATCGTCGCTGGCAAACAGGAGTATATCGAGTCCATCGCTCTCCAACACCTCGACATGCACGTCGCCGAAGCGGCTTGGTCGCCACCGAAGCGACTCATCGACCTCGATAACTTCGCTGGCGTTCCCCGACAGGGAATCGGTCGCTCGATGAAGGTCGGCAAGGAGGAACTGGTCGGTCTCATCTACGCCCTCGAGGCGTTCATGGAGGAAGAGCAAGCAGAGACACAGCGCGAATGGCAGAACCGAGCCGACAACATCGCTTGCGCCATCGAAGATGCCGGATTGGAGACGCACGTCACCGGCGGCAGCGACGTCAGCGTCGCCCCAGAAGTCGTCATCAACGTCGACGAGTCGTCCGAAACCACCGCTATCGAACTCGTCCGCCGACTTCGCGCCGAGAACCCTCGCGTGTACCTCGGTGGCGACAGAATCGACGAGGGCGAAGTCGTTGCGAACCCGATGTGTATCACCGACGACGAGGCCGACTACGTCGCCGACCGCATCGTCGCAAACGTCGAGAACTGACAACCGAAAGTAAACTTATTTTAGTCAGTTAGTCAAACTGACAACCGCGATGAAATTGTTAGCAATAGTCGCACATCCAGACGACGCTGCAATCTTCTGTGGCGGAACGCTCGCAAAGCACGCCGAACGTGGTGACCACGTCACGGTCGCACACATGACTCGCGGGGAGTACGGCGGTCTCGGGAGCGACACTGAAGAAGACGTTGCGGCGGTCAGAACTGAGGAATCCCGCGCCGCGGGCGACGTTCTCGGCGTTGACGAAGTCGAGTTCCTCGGCTTCAAAGACGGCCGTGTCGAGTACTCGCTCGAAAACCGCCTCGCCCTCGTAGACACCCTCCGGAAGTACGACCCCGACGTCGTCCTCACGCACTTCAAGGACGACATGCATCCGGACCATCAGGCGACCGCCCGCCTCGTAACCGATGCGTACTATATGGCGTCACTCCCGCTCGTCGAGACCGATTTCGAACCGTGCGACCCCGACAACATCTACTTCTTCGGGAAGCCCACGTCGTCGTTCGAAGCCGAGACGTTCGTCGACATCTCCGGCTACCTCGACACGAAAATCGGGGCGCTCGAACAGCACGTCTCGCAAATTGACTTCCTCATCGACCACGGCGGTATCGACGCGGAGTTCGACAACCTCGTCGATAGCCTCCGTGCTGAAGGGATGACCCTCGGGAAACGCGTCGGCTGTGAGGCCGCCGAAGGTTTCGCACCGCTTCACGACCAGGCCCGAGACTTCCTGATGGACTGAGTATCGACCCGACAATCACTTTCAACTACTCAAACTACGCTCTACAATGCGCGAACTCACCACCGACGACGCACCCGCAAGTATCGGCCCGTTTTCTCAAGGCATCGAAACCGACGGCACCATCTACGTCTCCGGACAGGGACCAATCGACCCCGAAACCGGCGACGTTGTCAGCCAAGATGTACGCGAACAGACGAGACAGACTCTCGCAAACGTCGAGGCAGTCCTCCGTGCTGGCGGTGCCTCCCTCGACGATGTCGTGAAAGCGACCGTCTTCGTCAACGACATGCGGTACTACGATGAGGTAAACGAGGTGTACGGCGAACTGCTGTCATCTCCGTACCCTGCCCGCAGCGCGGTCGAAGTCGTAAAGCTCCCGGTCGACATCAAAGTCGAAATCGAAGTCGTCGCCGAAGCGTAACCGACCCACCCTTATTCGTCAGTTTTCTCCGCGGAACTCGTCATTCGACGTTAGACCCGTCATTCTACACTGAGGCCCGGATACCCCTCTTGAAACATCATTCCACACCCGGAATCGTCACCGGTAGCGTCCCGTCTCCGCCTGCTTTCCCGACAACCACGTCCGCGAGTGCATCCAGCATTGCCGGTGAGTAGCCGTAGCCCGTAACGTACGTCGAAGCGTCTGGTACTGCGGCGAGGTCGTAGGGGTCACGGACCGAGACGACTGCGAGTCTGGTCGCTGCATCCGCTATCTCGCGGACGACCCGTGCCTGTCCGGGATTCGACCGTGCGTGGTACGTTGCGACGACGACTTGTTCGCCCCCGTCGAATGGATGTTCGTATCCGTGGGTGTCTGTGACCTCGTGGTGATACACCTTCGTCTCGTTTCGAGCAAGCGACGTGCGGAAGTCGTTCGGGTCGTATCGGTCGTCTTCCGCATCCGACTGGGCGTCACCGGTAAAGCCGACGAGGTGGATGGGTGCTGACGTGTCGAACGGGAGTGTGTCGTCGCGGTCGCGGACGACGGTCGCTCCCTCTCGTGCGAGTTGTCGTGCGACCTCGCGCGATTGCTCGACTGTCTCCGTCCACGTTTGCGGCTTCTCACGCTCTTCGGTAAACTGTCGGTGCTTGTATTCTCTCACCCGCTCGAACGCGCTGTCGACGCGCGCCTCGGGAATCTCACCGGACTCGACGGCGTCGATGACCCGTTCGATAGCCTCTCGCTGGCGCTCGGGCGAGTGCGATACGAGTACCACGTCACAACCTGCTGCAATCGCTTGCACCGCTCCTTCGGCCGTTCCGACTGTCTCAGCGATAGCGTTCATCTCCAGACAGTCGGAGACGAGCAGTCCGTCGAATTCGAACTCCTCGCGAAGGAGGCCGGTGAGGACTTCCTTCGAAAGTGTGGCCGGGAGCGTGTCGTCTCCCGTAATCGCCGGGAAAGCGATGTGAGTCGTCATGAGCGCGTCGATACCGTCGTCGATGGCGCGGCGGAACGGGACGAACTCGACGGCCTCCAGTCGGTCTTTGTCGTGTGGAATGACTGGCAGCGACCGATGCGAATCGGTCTCGGTATCGCCGTGTCCGGGGAAGTGCTTCCCGCAGGCGATGACTCCAGCGGACTGGAACCCCGACGCGAGCGCCGACCCTAACTCGCCGACGGCTTCCGGGTCGTCCCCGAACGACCGTACGCCGATAACCGGGTTTTCGGGGTTGTTGTTAACGTCCAGAACCGGCGCGAAGTTCATCGAAATGCCGAGCGAGGCGAGTTCTTCGCCGACTGTTTCGCCTGCTGACCGGAGTCTCGTTGGGTCCTGAGTCGCCCCGAGTGCCATCTGACTGGGCAGTTGTGCACCCCAGTCGAACCGGGAGACGACGCCGCCTTCCTGGTCTGTCGCAATGAGGAGTGGTGGCTCGCCCGCTTCGCGCGCGATGGTTTGGAGTCGTTCCGAGAGCGACGCGACCTGCGACGGTGACTCGATGTTCCGACTGAAGTAGATGATGCCACCGAGATGGTGCGACGACACTAACTGTTCGATGTCGTCGGTCGGTTCGACCCCGTCGAAACCGGCCACAAACAACTGTCCGACCTTTTCTTCGAGCGGCACCGCATGGACGGGGCGCTCCGCTGTCAACACGTTGTCTGCCATTTCGACCGGACAGTCGTGGGGGATGGTCTTAGTGCTACTGTCTGACGCACGGCTTAGTGCTACAGCCCGAGCAAAAAATCGCCTTGGGGGTGCTGTTAGTGCTTTACGCTTCCCGAGGTGAGTCCCGAGACGATTGGCTTCTGGAACAGGACGAACAGGAACAACAGCGGAATCGTCGCGACCGTCGACGCCGCCATCATCTGTCCCCAGTAGGTCTGGGTCTGCGTCTGGAACTCCTGAATGCCAATCGCGAACGGTGTGACGCTGTCAGAGCCGAGGACGGACGCGAAAAGCACCTCGTTGAACGCGAGGAGGAACACGAACATCGACGTCGCGGCGATGCCGGGTGCTGCAAGCGGCATCACGACACGGAAAAGTGCTTCGAGTCGCGTACAGCCGTCGATTCGTGCAGCCTCACCCAGCGCCTTCGGAATCGTATCGAAGTATCCGCGGAGCATCCAGATTGCAAAGGGGATGGTGAACGTCGAATAGAGGAAGATGAGTCCGTGATACGTGTCTTTCATCGGGAGGCCGACCTGCATCTGGATGTTGATGAAAAGCAGGTACATCGGCAGCAGGATGAGCACGCCGGGAATCATTTGCGTCCCGAGAATCGACAGTTCGAGCTTCGCCTTCCCGGGGAACTCGTACCGCGAGAACGCGTAGGCAGCCAGACTGGCGATGAGGATGGTGACGACCGTCGTCACGCTGGCGATAATGAGGCTGTTCAGGAAGTACTCGAAAAGCGGGAAGCGCTGCCACATCTCGAAGTAGTTCGAAACGTGGAACTCCGTGGGGATGAGCGTCGGATTCTCCGTCATCACCTGACTTCGGGATTTGAAGCTGTTCATCACCATCATCCAGATGGGAAACAGCGCGAACAGAAGTACCAACCCGAGCGCGAACCGCGCGAAGGCATCGAAGAGGAGTTCACGCCCGTCGGTCGTCAAACGCCACGACTCCGGGATGCGGCCGTCTTCGTCTTCAGTTTGGAGTGCGCTCAACATCTCAGATAGCACCTCCCTCGAATTCGCCGTCGATGACACGACTGTAGTAGATGTACGCGAGTATCATTGCGACGATGAACAGAATCGCACTCATCGCAGCGCCGAGACCGAACGACCAGTTGGTGAACGCGTAGTTGTAGATGAACAACATGAGCACCTTTCCGGAGTCGCTCGGACTCGACCCGAGAAGCACGTACGGGACGGTGAAGTTGATGAGCGTCCAGACGACCATCAAGAGGACGATGACGACTGAAACGGGCTTTAGCTGTGGCATCGTGATGTACCGGAATTTCCCCCATCGACCCGCGCCGTCGGTCTCTGCGGCCTCGTAGAGGTGCTCTGGAATCGACTGCAAGCCCGCATAGAGCATAATCGCCGCCCACGGGAAGTTCTGCCACGTCCACACGGCGGTAATCGCGAGTATCGACCGCGGGCCGATGAGCCAGAAGAACGACCCGTCGATGAGCCCGACCGACCGAAGAATGTGGTTAATCATCCCCGTGTCGGTGCGGAACATCATCTGCCAGGTCAGAACGGTCACGACCGCGGGCGCAATCCACGGCACCAACACGAGCGTCCGAGCGGCGAGTTTCCCTCTGAAGTCTCTGTTCAAAAGCAGGGCCGTCGCCAACCCGAGCGTGTAGATGCCCATGACGGACCCGACCGTGAAGATGAGCGTCTGTCGGAGTGAGGTCCAGAACTCAGCACCGACGATAGTGTTCGGGTTGAATACCTTGGCGTAGTTTTCGAAGCCGACGATTGGCGCATTCCACCAGTTCGACACGTAGGCCGCATCGAGTTGGACGAAACTGATGTAGAACCCCCAGATGATGGGCAGGAAATGGATGAGTCCCATCATCACGAACGCCGGCAAGAGGAGTTTGTAGGCGAATCGTGTATCGTCGCTGAGTCTGGGTAGTCGAGCCTGTACCCAGTTCGGGACGGCTCTGGTGATACCACTTCTGGCACGCTCTAACATGTGTCATCACTTCTCAATTGGTTCATATATATGTTCTCAAATTCTGGAGGGTAATTGGGTATCCTGACACTGTCAGTCGAGACCCATTCATCGGGGACGCTATCGTCTCGTCGCGTGTTGCGTTGTCTCGCGTCGTCTCGTCGCTACCGCGTTAGTTTTCGCTCAGGACGTTGTTTGCCTGCTGTACCGCCTTGTCGAGTGCGGCTTTCGTGTCGCCTTCGCTCCAGTCGCCGCTGACACCTTTCGTGAGGATATCGGTCACGGCATTCTTGATTGTCCCTTCGACTTCGCCCCAGCCGATGACCTGTGGGAACGTCTTCGCACCCGGAAGCACCTCGTCGGAGAACTTCTGGTACAGCGGTCCGGAGAACTGCTCTTGGTCGAAGCCGCTTTTTATCGTCGGCAGGAAGCCGGTCATCGAGGCGATGTCGGCGTTGACGGCGGGATCTTTCTAGGTGTTTAGGCCCTCGGCGGTTTTCTTCGGATATTCCGTTCACGGGTGGGTACCGACGAGGCTTTCTCCGCTGAAAGATGCGGGCTTTTCATTTTGACCTCCATGCGGGTATGATATATTAAATTAGTAGTGTGGCGTTGGC
>NZ_JBZRPK010000015.1:0-575 GCF_058382125.1 Haloferax sp. s1 | reverse complement strand
GTCTACAGCATCGACGAGGATCTCGCGGAACAGGTGATCGACGGACTGTTCGAACAGCAATCCATCCGCGGCGGCAAGATCGTCCATCCCGACGGCGTGCCCCTGGCCCAGGATGAACGGCCGCTCAAGGAAAGCCCCTACCGCTCCCTCACTGACGTGATCCTCGGGCAGCAGCGCACCTATACAGTGGACCTGATGCGCTCCCAGGGCGACGAAAGGGTCAAGTACGGAGAGCTGATCATCGAGGTGGACACCGCCCCCCAGGCCACTCTCTGGCTTGAGCGTGCCTCCCTGATCCTGATCTCCGGTATCGCTCGGGCCCTGATCCTCGGCCTGGTGCTCTACGTGGTCTACCACCTGCTGGTCACACGTCCGCTGTTCCGCATTGCCGACGACCTGTCGAATGTGGACCCAGCCGACCCTGGCCGCCACCTTCTGCAGACACCCGGAGGCCACGACCGGGACGAGCTGGATGCCTGGGTCAAGGCCACCAATGAACTCCTGACCGCGATCTCCGAGACCCAGCAGAAACACCAGGATGCCCAGGACCGGATCACCCCCCTGTCCCGTTATGA
>NZ_JBZRPK010000016.1:0-576 GCF_058382125.1 Haloferax sp. s1 | reverse complement strand
CTATTGCATATCCAGTCGTTCCTTGGATGAAATGCTCAAGTCCGTACCTACTTCAGAGGACGATACCGAGCGCGAGCTGATTTTCGAGAATATGAAACTCGCTTATATCAGAGACTTGAAGGCTAAGCGTGTGAATGTCTGCATCGGCCTGATCGCCGTATGGGTGATCGCGGGGGTGGCTTTGTGGATTCTCGGACTTAACCAATAATTGTGTAGACAAGCCATATGGATGATAAACAAACTGCCGAGATCGAAGCGCTAGTCAAGAAAAATCTTGATAAAGCTGAGACCCACTGGAAACGGGGTGGTCATAAGTTAGCCGTTGCGGCGCAAAAGCGCACATTCGAAGACGCGAAAAGCTTTTCGGAAGTAGAGACCCAAATACCGACCCCCCCTATGGTTTCGCCAGACGAAACAATCATTGATGAATTTATTGCGTTAGTCGCTGACCTTCGAGGGTCAACGGAACATCTCTTATGCGAAATTAGCTCCAGAAGAGCGTCAGCCAGCGGCTTGGAGAGAGTCTACTACGAGACGTCTGCATTGCTTCCCGCCTGTGCTAAAGCCGTTCAGTTC
>NZ_JBZRPK010000602.1:0-9123 GCF_058382125.1 Haloferax sp. s1 | reverse complement strand
CACCAACGTCGTCTCGTCCCGAATGCGGATGTCGTCCGTCGTGAGCGCAGAACAGAGCGTCCGACTCGTCTTCCCGTCGAGCGACGATTCCACGATGTCGGTCGTGGCGAGTCGGTAAGCGTACTCGTCTGTTTCCCACCGCTCCCGGACACCGAATTCCACGAACATCGCGGTTCTGTCGGCCAGCGCCGATTGGATGGACCCGACCGTTTCAGCGGGCAACGGCGGGGACTTCCCCGACACTGACGATTCGTGCGGAATCGTCTGTAGCAGTTCAGCGCCCGTCTCGTCGAGTAACTTGAGTCGAAATACGAAGCTACTCCCTGCAAACGTCTGTGCCACATCGAGCAACGCAAAGAGCACGTCCGTTCCCTCCTCATTGAGGGCGAACTGGTACGTTCGGTCGTCGGGCCGCTCCGGGTCGAGAGATTTCAGCGACGAGAGAACTGCGGCACACTGTTCGCCGCCATCGTCCTCGACGGTCCAGTATCGGTCGAGTTCAACACGTACGGTGTGTGCGAGGGGCAGTACTTCCGAAAAGACGGTCTCTACGTCGCGGCCGTAGTCGTCGCTATCGAGGATGTAGTGCGCTGGCTCCCTCTCCTCGTCGGTCATTAGCTGACACCAACCAATACGCGTTTGCCGTCTGCTCCGAGCGACACGGGGACCTGTCTTCGTCTCATCTAGTCGGCATACTCGGCCGTCTCGTATCACTCCACCGACACTGCGGAAGGAAAACCAACCGCCAGCGCTCAGTTCGACAGTTCGTCGGCGAGATAGACCGCAATCGGAACGTCCTCGTTTTCGACGAATCGAGCGACTTCCTCGCCGTTTTCCTCGACGACGACCGTCGGGATGTATTCGATGTCGTACTCCTCGACGAGCGGGCCGATTTTCGACCCGTCGTCGGCCTTCTCGACCGGGTAGTGTTCGATTCGCTCGGCGTCGACGCCGGCGGCGTCGAGGGCCGCGGCGAAGTCGGGGAGTTGGCTCCGACAGTCGCCGCACCAGTCGCCGCCCCAAACGTTGAACGTGTAGTCTCCGGCGGCGAGGGTGTCGACCACGTCCGGGTAGGATGCGGCGTCCCACGCGGGGTTCGGTTGCATCGTTTCGAGCGTCTCGGCTTCGGCCATGTGCCGGTCTACCGTCCGAGCGGATTTAACGGGTACGCTCACGGCGGGGCTCGCCGCCCGCTCCGTCGTTCGTATTTCCACGTTCTACGGAAGCCAGAAACGTGGCCGTTTCATCCGCCTCCGCCAGTCGTTTAGGCTCGCACCGAGAATCGAGAGTCGATGGACGATAGTATCCTCGACGCTATCGGGTCGCCGCTGGTCCGAGTCGACTCACCCGCCGGGTCGACCATCGCGGCGAAGATAGAGTCGAAGAACCCGGGTGGGTCGGCGAAGGACCGCCCCGCGAAGGCGATGGTCGAAGCGGCCGAGGAGGCGGGTGACATCTCGCCGGGCGACCACCTCGTCGAACCCACATCCGGGAACACCGGAATCGGACTCGCCGTCGTCGCGGCGGCGAAAGGCTACGACCTGACGATTGTCATGCCGGAGTCGATGTCCCCCGAGCGCCGGCGGATTATGCGCGCCTACGGGGCGACTATCGAACTCGTCGACGGCGGTATCGCCGACGCCAAAGACCGCGCCGACGAACTCGAAGCCGACGGGATGTACCAACTTCGGCAGTTCGAGAACCCCGCAAACCCGAACGCGCACTACCGAACGACCGCCGAAGAGATTCTCGACCAAATCGACGACCGGGAAATCGACGCCTTCGTCGCCGGTATCGGCACCGGCGGCACCATCTCGGGTAACGGCAGTCGCCTCAAAGAGGAGTTCCCGTCGATGCAGGTTGTCGGCGTCGAACCCGAAGAAAGCGCCGTGCTCTCCGGCCACGAAGTCGGCGACAACGACTTCCAGGGGATGGGTCCGGGCTTCGTCAGCCCCAACCTCGATACCGACCTGCTGGACGACCTTGAAATCGTCGCGCTCGAAGACGCGGAAGCCGAGTGCCGCCGACTCGCTCGCGAGGAAGGAATTCTCGTCGGGCAGTCGTCGGGTGCATCACTCCTCGCGGCCAAGCGGGTCGCCGAACGCCTCGCCGACCCCGATGCTGACGAAGAAGACCAACCGCTCGTGGTGACGGTCTTCTGGGACTCCGGCGAGCGCTACATGTCGACCGGGATGTTCGACGTCGAAGAATAGCGAAACGGTTCTTCCGTACTTCTCGTTCGGCTTACCGGCCGAATTCGTCTTCGCCGACCCTGACGACGACCGTTTCGTCCACGTCTCTGAGGTCGTACTCCGGGACGGAGCCGTCGACTCGAGTCACGTACATCGGTTCGACGAGTCGTTGGTCTTCGACGCCGTAGATGGCGAGATGGTCGCCGGTCGCTTCAGGTTGCACCTGTCCGTCTCGAACCTTTCGAGCGAGGTCGCGTGAGAGCCACTCGTCAGTGGAGACAGATGGTTCGAGAATCAGCGAGAACGCGGCAAAGCGGACGAGATACCAGTTGAGGTCGTTGAGGAGCGAGACGGCTGCGCCGAGGCTTACCGTCTCGATAGAAAGCGAGTTCTCGAACGGTTCGGAGATGTCGTACGTCGAGAGCGCTGCCCGGGCCGTATCTCTCGACAACAACTCGTACTGGAGGTGGACATCTTTGGCTCCGACGATACAGACCTGCGTCACGTCGAAATGGACGGTCCGGATTCGGTAAAGCGGTTCCGGTACTTAGGCGTGAGACTCCCACTGGTCGGCACAGGCTTCGTCGCAGAAGACGACGCGCTGGCGCTCGAAAGAGAGCTTTCCGGAGTGGTCGATATCCCGGTCGAGGACTACTTGGTAGTGGGCTTCGCGCATGTCGATATCGGTGTGACACGTCGCACATCGCTCGACGGCATCGCTCCAGTCGGTCCGCGTCGCCCGATGTGAGATTCGCCACTCCGGGCCGGGATGACTGCGGCCGAAACGCGATGTTCGTGACATGGAAAAACCGTCGAACTCACGGTAAATAAATCCATTTTTGTGCAATCTACCATCCGAAACAAATCTGAACAGTCGCTAATTCAAAATTGTGTTGGACGTTCGCACACTACTTGATGTCGTCGTCCAGCGATACGACAGTCCGTTTGTGGGCGGCCTCGGCGGCGAGGTCGAACAGGTCGGCGGGTTCGGCGGCTTCGACGGCGGCCAGTGAGGCGTTCGTCTCGGGGTAGCTCGGCGCAACTCGCTCACAGCCGACCGGGAGCGTCGAGTCGTCGTAGGTCCCGAGTTCGCGGGCTTCGGCGACGATATCCGTCTTGTCGCGGGTCAAGAGCGGTCGGTGGACGGGAAGGTCTACGGCGGCCCCGGTGACCGCGAGGTTTCCACCGGTCTGGCTGGATTTCTGCCCCAGCGACTCGCCGGTGACGATAGAGTGGGCGTGCTCGTCGGCGGCGACCTCGGCGGCGATGGCGAGCATCACGCGTCGAAGCGAGAGCATTCGCGTGTCTTCGATAGTGTCCATCAGTCGTCGGACCACGTCACCGGCCGGAACGACGTGGACTCGCATGTTGGCGTTGGGTGCACGACGGGCGATAGTTCGAACCGTCTCGATGGCGCGAGCGCGGTGGTCCGCCCCGCCGTAGTCGCCTAAATCGATGTAGACGGGAACGACTTCACAGCCGCGGCGCATGAGTTCCCACGTCGCCACAGGCGAGTCAATGCCGCCGGAGACGAGCGAAATCGTCTTTCCTTGTGTTCCGAGTGGGAGGCCACCGGGACCGTCGAATCGCCGGGCGGAGAGATACGCAGTGTCTTCGCGGCACTCGACGCGGTACGTCCGCTCGGGGTTGTCGAGGTCGACGGGTGCGCCGGTGGCGTCGACGACGGCGCTTCCGGCCTCGCGTTCGATGTCCCTGCTGGAAAAGTCGTGTTGCTCCGACGAGCCGATTCGGTCGGCGTCGACGGCGAAACTGGCTCCATCGGGGTGGTCCACAGTGAGGTCGCGGCACGTCGATACGATAGCGTCGAGGTCAGGCGCGCAGGCAATACACGGTCGCGCCCAGACGACGCCCGGCACTTCGGCGCACGCGGCGGCGACTGCCTCGGGGTCGTCGGGGTCGCGGACGAGAATCCGCGACCACTCCCGGTCGACGTGTCCCGAAAGCGAGCGGTCGTCGAGGACCGCTTGCAAGTTGGTCCGGAGTAGACTCTCCATCTTCGCCCGAACGCTCGAACTCTTGGTGCCCACCTCGCCGTAGCCGACGAGGACGACGTGCGCCGTCTCGTTCACACTCAGTGTTTCCCGTGGGGACTCTTCAGCGTCTCGTTTCCGGGACTGACAGCCGTCTCGACGATAGCTGTCAGCAAATATATTATTATTATATATTCACACATAGTGTCAATTACTGAACCGTAGTCAGCGGTGGTTCTCATATAAATTACTTAATAGGTATCTCCCTCTCTCTGTGTCGTACACCCGCCGAACAGTCTGCCGAATTCTCTCCCCACCCACCGATGCCAATGACCGACGAGTCGACCGATACCATCGACCTCTCTGACCCGCAGTACTACCTCAATCGCGAGTTGAGTCAACTGGAGTTCCAGTCCCGCGTGCTCAACGAGGCACTGGACGACCGGAACCCGCTCCTCGAACGGGTCCGCTTTCTCGCTATCTTCACGAAGAACTTGGACGAGTTCTTCATGAAACGCGTCGGCGGGCTAAAACAACAGATAGACGCTGGTGTCACCGAACAGACAACAGACGGCCGGACACCCCAAGAACAGTGGGAGGAGGTTATCGACAAGGCAAGACCTCTGTTCGAACGGCAGGCGGCGTGCTACCGCGAGGAAATTCGTCCCGCACTTGCCGCCGAGGGTATCCATATCTGCGACTACGACGACCTAACACCCGACCAACAGTCGGAGATGCGCGAGTACTTCGAGGTGTCTGTCCTCCCGGTGCTCACGCCGCTTTCGTTCGACCCGGCCCACCCGTTTCCATTTATCTCCAATCTCTCGCTCTCGCTCGCGGTCATCACGAGAGGTGACGACAGCGACGACGACCTGACGTTCACCCGTGTGAAGATTCCGCAGAACCGGCCGCGACTCGTCGAAGTCGAGACCGACGGCGACGAGGTTCGTTACGTCCTCCTCGAAGCAATCATCCGCGCGAACCTCGATTTGCTCTTTCCGAACGTCGAGGTGGTGGACACCGCGGTGTTCAAACTGACACGGAACGCCGAGGTCCGAAGAAACGAGGAGGTCGCCGAAGACCTCATCGATATGATTGAGGAAGTCCTCGACCAGCGCCGCTTTGCGACCGCGGTGCGCCTCGAAATCGAAGCGGACGCCCCGGAGTCGGCGCGGGAACTCCTCATCGAGCAGTTAGACCTCGATGAACGTGAGGTGTTCGAGCTTCGGGGTCCGCTCGACTACCGCGAGTTCATGGACCTCACGGACCTCTCGCGGCCGGACCTATCTCTCGACTCGTGGACGCCGCAACCACACTCTCGATTCGCGGACACCGACGCCGACGACGTGGGTGGTGACGGTGACACCATCTTCGACGAGATTCGGCGCAAGGACGTACTGTTGCACCACCCGTACCACTCCTTCGGCGACACCGTTCAGGAGTTCCTCGACGCGGCCGCGAACGACCCGAACGTCCTCGCTATCAAGGCCGCAATCTACCGCACGGCATCAGACTCGAAGATTATCGAGTCGCTCATCGACGCCGTCGACAACGGTAAGCAGGTCGCGGCGATGGTCGAACTCAAAGCCCGCTTCGACGAGCAGAACAACCTCGAATGGGTACACAAACTCGAAGAAGAGGGAATTCACGTCGCCTACGGAACCATCGGACTGAAGACGCACACCAAGACCGCGCTCGTCGTCCGCGAGGAAGAAGACGGCGTTTGCCTCTATTCGCACGTCGCCACCGGTAACTACCACTCCGGGACGGCGAAAGGCTACGTCGACCTCGGCGTCCTCACGGCCGACCGCGACATCGGACAGGACCTCGTCAAGGTGTTCAACTTCTTCACCGGACCCTCGCTCGACGAGGAGTTCCGCAAACTCCTCATCGCCCCCGTAACGATGCGAAACGAGTTCACGAAGTGTATCCGCCGCGAGGCGGAGCACGCGGCGGCGGGTCGCCCCGCCCGTATCGTCGCCAAGATGAACGCGCTCGAAGACCCCGGCATCGTCGAAGAACTCTACAAAGCGTCGATGGCTGGCGTCGATATCGACCTGCTCGTCCGCGACATCTGTCGGCTTCGTCCCGGAATCGAGGGCCTCTCCGAGACGGTCACGGTTCGAAGCGTCGTCGACCGCTTTCTCGAACACTCGCGCATCTTCTACTTCGAAAACGCCGGCGACCCGGAGTACTACGTCGGGTCGGCCGACTGGATGACGCGGAACCTCGACAAGCGCGTGGAGGCCATCGCGCCCGTGGAGGACCCCGACATCCGCGAGCAACTCCGATTCATCCTCGAACTCGGATTCGCCGACAACCGGAAGTCGTGGGAGATGAACGCCGACGGCTCGTACGACCAACTGTCGCCGGAAAACGGCCACACGGTCTCCATGCAGTCGATTCTGATGAATCAGGTTCTCGGCGCATCGAGTAGACCCGGCGTCCACCGAGGAATGCCAGCGTCACACCCGGATGTTCCCGAGACGCTCCTCGTCGAATCCAGCCCGACGGTCATGACACCGCGAGACGTTCCGGAACCGCGGTCGCTTGATACCGATACGGTTTCCGTCGTGACTAAACGGACGACGGTCGCTGAAACCGTTCCGAGCGTGGCTGTCGCCGAAGCCATTCCGAGTGTGGCTGCTGCAACCGGCGCGCCGAGTAACGGCGACGCACAGCACGTCCTCGACGAGTTCCCCGAGAAGTGGTACGTCCCGAACAGCGGGCACTACGAGTACGCGGTTCGGACGCCCGACGGCGACCGCGACTATCGGAAGACGGCCGCCGCGGCCGCGAAGCTCATCGAGAAGTACTACGATTCGGACGCGAAATAACGCGGGTTCGCCCGCGCTCAGAAGGTGGTGAGTTCGCCTTCGATGGTGCGGCGCGTGATGTCCGTCACGTTGGCGAGTTCGCGGTCGATGGTCGCGATAACCTCGTCTTCGATGTCGGCGATGGTGACGCCTTCTTCGGTGATGACCTTCGCGTCTGCGACGTGGGGTTCGTCGATGGGGCGGCCGATTTGCGAGAGCAGGCGGACCTGCAGGTCGCGGATGCCGTCGACTTCGGCGACGACCGTCTCGGCGATGTGGGTCGAAAGCAGGTTGTAGATTTTCCCGATGTGGTTGACGGGGTTCTTGCCGGAGGTCGCTTCCATGCTCATCGGGCGGTTCGGCGTGATGAGGCCGTTGGCGCGGTTCCCGCGGCCGACGGAGCCGTCGTCACCCTGCTCGGCGGACGTGCCGGTCGTCGTGAGGTAGATGGAGCCTTCCTCGTAGTCGTCGGCGGTGTTGACTTCGACGTTGACCTCGCGGTCCGTGTACTCGGTGGCGAGGTCGGTGACGAACTCGCGTACGTTGTCGACGGCCTCGATGTAGTCGTCGATGTCGTCGATGTGGCTGTCGACCATCGCGGCGGCGACGGTCACGTCGATAACGTCGCCTTCGCGCTTGCCCATGAGCTTGATGTCCTGTCCGAGTTCGGGGTGGTCGTCGCCGTAGCGCGCGCCGTTGAGGGCGTACTCGGCTTCGAGGACGATTTGCTCCGTCTCGGTGAGCGGGGCGTGGCCGACGCCGAAACTCGTGTCGTTCGCCATCGGGACCTGTTGGGTCTCCTCGCCGAAGACGTCTTGCAGGTCGCCGGAGCCTTCGCCGAGTTTTACGTCGACGACGATGTCCGTGCCAACGTCGAGTCCGGGGATGTTCTCGTTGAGGTACTCGCGGGCGGCGCGGAGTGCGGTCGAGTCGACGGGGAGTTTCTGCCCGTCGTACTTTTTCGTCGCACGGCCGACAATGAGGAGATAGATTGGTTCGATAACCTCGCCGCCGCCAAAAGCGGGTGCTGCGGTACCAGCGACGAGTTGCGTCTCGTCCGTGTTGTAGTGGAGTACCTTCCCGACACGGTCGAGATAGAGATTCGAGAGTGCCCGGGAGACGCTTTCGGCGATACCGTCACAGATGGAGTCCGGGTGCCCGATTCCCTTCCGTTCGACAATTTCGACCTCCTGGTCCTCGACCGCGCGCTTATCGGCGGATTCGAGGCGGATGTTTCGGTCGGTCATTGCCGGGTGTACCCGGCGGGCGGTTCTATAACTTGCGGAAACCTTCCTTGAATAGCGTATTACTATTGGGCATTATCCATAAATCGACAGTATTTGCCACCGGCCGCGCGAATACGAGTGTTTCCACCGATTTCGTTGTGTCTCTGTCCCGCTGTTATCTTTTCGTGCCCACTTTTCGCACTCACTTTTCATGCTCACTCTTCGGGCGCACCGAGCAGCATCCCGAGGTAGGACGTCCGAATCTGGTCGTCGGGGTCGACATCGAGTTTTCGGAGGACATCGAATGCTCCCTCGCGCGCCGCGTCGACGCCGGACTCGACCTCGACTTCCACCTCGACGCCGGACTCGACCTCGACTTCCACCTCGACGAACTCTCCGAGACCGGAGACTGCGTCGAGCGAGACGGTATAGCCGTCGAGTTCGAATCGCTCGCGCTCCTTTTCGACTGTCGCGGTGGGTTCGAACCCGACGGCCTCACAGATGGCGTCCATCGTCTCACCGTCGTCGACACCGGTTTCGTACTCGCGGCGGGTCTTCGAGGATTCGTCCACCAGCGGCCCTTTGTAGGTAATTACCGTCACGTCGTCGACAACCTCGTCGTCCTCGTAGCGCGACTCCCGCCGGAGTCGAAGCGCTTCGTCTGTTTCCGCGAAATCCTTGTGCGGGGCGTTGTAGTAGGTGTCCGTCTGTTCGACCCGGTTTACTTGCTCGGCGTCCGACGCTTCGAGTTGTTCTCGAATCGTCTCGTGGTCAGCACGAACCTTGACTTCGACTTCGTACATGGTCTCGTGAGTGCATCCAAACGGCAAAAACATCGGTGACTCACCGACGAAAGGCGGAAGCCGACGGCTTTAGCCACGAGTGAGGTCTCTTCGGG
>NZ_JBZRPK010000603.1:0-9213 GCF_058382125.1 Haloferax sp. s1 | reverse complement strand
CGTTCGAGGAAGTGCAGGCGGCGTGGACTGGCGACGGCAACAACGTCGGCCAGTGGTTCGTCCTCGGCTGTGCGATGGCCGGTGTCGACCTGACGGTGGCGACGCCGCCGGGATACGCGATGGACGACGAGGTACTCGACAAGGCGGACGAACTCGGGAGTGCGCCAACCGTCACGACGGACCCCGAGGCGGCTATCGACGGGGTCGACGTCGTCTACACCGACGTGTGGATTTCGATGGGCCAAGAGGGTCAGCGCCACGAGAAACTGCAGGCGTTCGAGGGATTCCAGTTGAACGAGGGCCTGCTTTCGGGCACCGACGCGAAGGTCATGCACTGCCTGCCTGCCCACCGCGGCGAGGAAATCACGGGCGACGTGCTCGAAGGCGAGCAGTCGCTCGTCTGGGAGCAAGCGGAAAATCGCCTGCACGCCCAGAAGGGACTCATCGTCGAGTTGCTGGACGCGTAGCTAGGAAAGGACGAACGGACTGATTTTTCAGAAGAACCGCTCGACCGTCGGGAACGCCGCTCCGAGAACCGCGCCGTAGACGACGTGACCCATCAGACTCGTCGTGCTCACGTTCGGAAGCGGCGGGTTCGCGGGCGAACCGACGGCTCCGAGCCAGACCGGCATGACGAGGACGGCGAGGACGGCCCAGAGAACGACACCGTAGACGACACCACTACCGAGCGATTTTCCGAGCGAGTCGAATCCGACAACGCCAGCAAGTCCGGCGAACGCGATGCCGAGAATCGCACCGTGGGCGACGTGGATGGTGAATCCGGCGGTCCCACCCATCAGCGTGTACATCGAGGGAATTGCGACTTCGAGAACCGGCCGCATCTGCATCAACATCATCGCGCCCATGACGAGCGCGGCGAGTACACCGGCGACGATGCCGGCTTGCCAGGAGACGGTTGCAGTCGATTCGGTTCGTGCGGTGGCTGTTTCTGACACCATGTGCCAGCGGTCGGAAGCGCCGCAGATAATGCTCTCTCGGCCGGGCGGAACCGCCGCACCGCGGGGACACTCTTATATGTCGGCTCCCGAATCGAGTGGGGGTACTGCTCCGAGGCTTTTAATCAGATGGCGGCCGAGAATCGTTCGTGGCCCACGCCAACGGCTCACCCGACGACAGCGACACGGAGAGAGCGTGGCGTTTCTTCCCGTACGACGAGCCGTATCCGAACCAGGAGGCGGCGATGTCCGGTATCGCGGACGCTCTCGACGAGGAGCGAAACGTCCTCCTCGAAGGGGCGACGGGGACCGGGAAAACCATCTCCGCGCTCGTTCCCGCGCTGTCGTACGCCCGCGAGCACGACAAGACGGTCGTCATCACGACGAACGTCCACCAGCAGATGCGGCAGTTCGTCGAGGACGCCCGCGCCATCACCAGACAAGAAGCTATCCGGGCGGTGGTCTTCCGCGGCAAATCCTCGATGTGCCACATCGACGTGGGCTTTCAGGAGTGCCAGACGCTCCGCGACACCACCCGAAGCATCGTCGAAAAGGAATCCGACAAGTCCGAACTCTCCGAACAGGCCCAGACGCTCCTCGACCAGATGCGCGAGGGCGAATCCGGCGCGGCGGACGCGAGAAGCGCCGTCACGGACGAACTCGACACCATCGACGACGAGTTAGAGCAGTTGAAAGAGGGCAACTACTGCGACCACTACTACAATAATCTCACGCAGAACACAGACGAGTTCTTCCAGTGGTTGTTCGACGACGTGCGAACTCCCGACGAGATTTTCGAGTACGCCGGCCGCCAAAACCTCTGCGGCTACGAGTTGCTGAAAGAGGGCATGGAGGGAATCGACCTCGTCGTCTGTAACTACCACCACCTGCTCGACCCGATGATACGCGAGCAGTTCTTCCGGTGGTTAGACCGCGACCCCGACGACATCATCACCGTCTTCGACGAGGCGCACAACATCGAGGGGGCCGCCCGCGACCACGCCAGTCGCTCACTCACCGAAAACACCCTCGAAAGCGCCATGAACGAGTTGGAAGACGTGGACGATTCCCGTGCCGAGAGCGCCCGCAACGTCATCGGGACGTTCCTCGAATCGCTCCGCGATGGCTACGAAGAGGCGTTCGGCTTCGGCGAGCGCGAGCAGGTCGGCGAAAACTGGTACGACCTCTCGATTGCCAGTCAGGGCCGCCGCGACGACCTGACGATGGACTTCCTTCAGTCGTACGAGGGCCGCGGCATCGACATCGAAGTCGAACTCGCCTTGCAGTTGGGCAAGCGACTGGACGAACAGTACGAAGACGAGTACAAAAACGGCGACGCGACGACGCGTCAAGAGTGTCAAACCTTGCAGGCGGCGAACTTCATCGCCGATTGGATGGAGATGGGCGGCGACCTCGGTCGACACCCGATGCTCTCGGTTCGCCGCGACGGCGGAACCGACGAAATCTACGGTCGTGCCGAACTCTACACCTGCATCCCGCGAGAGGTCACCCGCGAACTGTTCGAAGAGGTTCACGCGAGCATTCTGATGTCGGCGACGCTCCGCCCGTTCGACGTGACCGAATCGACGCTCGGCCTCGACGACCCGGTGACGATGGCCTACGGATTCGAATATCCGGAGGACAACCGTCGGACCTTTTCGGTCTCACTTCCCGCGTTGTTCTCGTCGGAGCGCGACGACCCGGGCACGCAGGAGACTATCGAGCAGTTGCTCGCCGACGCCGCTCGGTTCACGCCGGGAAACACGCTCGTGTTCTTCCCCTCGTATTCGGAGGCCGAGCGCTACCACGAGCGTCTCCGCGGAAACCCCGCTGTCGATATCGACCTCTATCTGGACGAACCGGGCGTTCGAGCCGAAGAGATGCGACGCGAGTTCGTCGGCAAAGACAGCGCAGTGCTTCTCACGTCGCTGTGGGGAACGCTCGCCGAAGGCGTGAGTTTCGACGGCGACGACGCGCGAACCGTCGTGGTCGTCGGCGTTCCGTACCCGCATCTCTCCGAGCGCCTGGAAGCGGTGCAAGACGCCTACGACCGCGTCTACCGGGGCAAGAAGGATGCTGGCTGGCGCTATGCGGTCGAGATTCCGACGATTCGAAAGACCAGACAGGCCCTCGGTCGCGTGATTCGCGCGCCCGACGACTACGGTGTGCGCATCCTCGCCGACAAGCGCTACACGCGAGAGAGCTCGTCGATGGGGAAATACGGCGTCCGCGGGTCGTTCCCCGTCGAAGAGCGGGCCGAGATGGTCGACATCGCGCCGGGAAAACTCAAGTTCGCGATGCTGAACTTCTACAACGACCACGACGCCTACGATGGCGAGCCGCCGCGGCCGTGAAAACGGGAGCGACCGTGTAGCCGGTCGTAATCCGGTCACTTCGTCAGTTCTCGAATCGTTGTTCGGCCCACAAACCGGGGGACGTGCGCTGTGTACTGCTCGTACTCGTCCCCGTATTCTGCGCGAAGATGTGGTTCTTCGGCGAGCGGTAACAACAGAATCCACCCGACGTGTGCCGTGGCGAGAACGGCGACGAAAACCGAGTTCGTCAGCAACGCGAATCCGACGACACCGACAATCATGCCGACGTACTGCGGGTTTCGACTGTACGCATACGGCCCACCGGTGTAGAGGTCGCCGGTGACGCCCCGAACCTCGTCCGACTGCATCACGTTCGCGCTTCGGACGAAGATTCCCGTGCCGAGCGCCGAAATGACCGCTCCGACGACGAGCGATGCCGGTCTCGGTAGTATCCACTGATTCCAGTCGAGAACGGCAGCGGCGAGTATGGAGATATTGAACACGCCGACGAGCGACCAGTGCAGGTAGTACGCCCACGTCTTGTCGCCCGGCGGCCACCACTGCCGGGTCGTCGTGAGCGTGACCACCAAGATGAGAAAGATTCCGGCGGAGGCGAAAAGTCCCGCTCCGAAGGCGACGGGTGCCACGGTCGAAAGTGTCGTCATACGCTATTGTAGGGCGATTTAGAGCATAGGGCCTCTGCCGCACCCCTGCGGGAGGTTTTTATCGGCGCACCCGACGCGTCGAATCGCTCACCAATCACCTCCGCCGTGTAGTTCTTACCTCTTGGAACCAACACATACCCGATGAGTTCGACCCCTCCCGGACCGAAGGGCATCCCGCTTTTCGGCGCGAGCAGGCAGTACGCCCGCGACCCGTTCAGTTTCCTGACGGCGGTGGCGGACGCCTACGGTGATGTCATTCACTTCGGCCTCGGGCCACTCGATACGTACATGCTCACGAACCCGGCCGATATCGAGACGGTGCTCGTGAGCGAGGCGTCGAAGTTCCGAAAACCCCAGTTTCAGGACCGCGCCATCGGCGACTTGCTCGGCGACGGACTCCTCATGAGCGAGGGCGCGACGTGGAAGAAACAACGCCACCTCGCCCAACCGGCATTCGACGTGCGCCGCATCTCGACGATGGCCGAGATGATGACCGACCGAACGGAGTCGATGCTGTCGTCGTGGGACGACGGCGACGTGGTCGATGTGCAACTGGAGATGGCGCGGTTGACCGTCGAGATTATCGTCGACGCGATGTTCGGGACGGACCTCGACGACGAGCGAATTCGACGGGTACAGGAGAACCTCGAACCGCTCGGCGCGCGGTTCGAACCCGACCCGTTTCGCTTCCTTCTGCCCGACTGGGCACCGACGAGAGAGAACCGAGAGTACAAACAGGCGCTATCGGTGCTCGAAGACCTCATCTGGGATATCGTCGACGACCGCCGCGGCACCGAGTACGCGTCGACTCCCGCGTCGTCCGTGGCGGCCGACGACTCGGTCGAGGGGGAACGGATGGACCTGCTTTCGATTCTGCTCCGCGCCTACGACGCGGGCGAGCAGACCGAAAAGAACCTCCGCGACGAGTTGATGACGATGTTGCTCGCGGGCCACGACACGACCGCCCTGACGCTGACATACGCGTGGTACCTGCTCTCGCAACATCCAGAAGCGGAAGCGAGGCTCCACCGTGAATTGGACGAGGTGCTCGGCGGGCGGACACCGACGTTCGAGGACGTTCAGAAGTTGGAGTACACAGAGCGCGTGCTAAACGAGGCGATGCGCCTGTACCCGCCGGTGTACGTCATGTTCCGTGAGCCGAAAGTCGATGTTCGCCTCGGCGGCTATCGCGTCCCCAAAGGGTCGGCAATCATGCTTCCACAGTGGGTCGTCCACCGGTCGGAACGGTGGTGGGACGACCCGCTCGAATTCGACCCCGGCCGGTGGACACCCGAGCGGACGCAGGGTCGCCCGCGCTTCGCCTACTTCCCCTTCGGTGGTGGTCCTCGCCACTGCATCGGCAAGCACCTCTCGATGCTCGAAGGCCGACTCATCCTCGGGACCGTCGCCCAAGCGTACGAACTCGACTACGTTCGGAACGAACCGTTCTCGCTCCGCGGCTCGTTGACGATGCACCCCCAAGAACCGATAGGGATGCGACTGCGCGCCCGCGAATAGCCGCATTCTACCCGGTGATTCGCAACCTCGTTTAGGCTGGCAGTGAAATCGAGGCGACGCTCTCGCGGAACGACGAGTCGTAGAGGTCGACCTGTGAAACGGTCCACTCAACGGGTTCTATCTCCTTCCCGGCGACCACCCGCGCATCCGCGAGCGTTCCGCCGCGAGCGAGCGTGACGTGCGGGACGTAATCGTCACCTTCGAGACCGTCGATGGGACCGAATTCGTCGACGAGTCGCCGATGCAACTCGATGAGACCCGAACTCTCGACTTCGAGGTAGACGACCGGCGCGGAGCCGCGAGGTGGCTGTTCGAAGAAGTCGATACCGGTGACACGGGCTTCGAACGCGGGTTGCCCGACGAGCGTCTGCCGGAGGCGTTCGCGAAGGCGGTCGAATTCGGACTCCTCGAAGCGCTTGCAGACGAGCGTCTGCCGGTCGCGAACCCGGTCGAACGAGGCGAGATACGGAAACAGGTCGGACGCGAGGCGGGCGACCCGCCCCGGAGCCGGGACGTTCAGACTGTACACGCCCGTGTCTCGTGGGTTAGACACAAAGACGTGTCGTCGTCGCCGCGACCGGACCAGTCAGGAGCTTAAATCCAGTCGAGGAACCAGAGGACGATGAGCGCCGCGGCGACGAGGCCGAAAAGCGGGAGACCAAGCCCGATAAGCGCACTAAACAGGCCGAACACCTCGCCGATGATTTCGAGCACCAGCCAGACGACCACGAGAACCAACACGATTTTCAGCAGGTCCTCCACGTCAACGCCGCCACGACTCGTTCCCATCCCCGCCGCTCGGGCGTTCGAAGGCAAATACTTGGTGGCCGCGTAGCTTTATTCCCCTTCGGTGTCACTCTCCTGTATGGATAGCGTGTTCTACCAACTCGGAAAACTCTCCGCGACGACGTCGCCGGGGTCGTCGGGGTCCGGTGGCGGCGCTCGCGTCGATAGCGGCCCCTCCCGTATTCCGCGTTGGGTCGGTCCCCTCGCAGTTGCGGTGGTGGTATTCGGTATCGCCGTGATTGTCTTTCCCGTGACGCCACTGGCGCTCGTGGGCTACGTCTTCCTCGCGCTCGCCATCGCGGCGGTGTACGACGCCGTCGAAATCGTCCAGGCGTACGAAAAGCGAACGCTCACCGTCTTCGGCGAGTACAAAGGAATCCTCGAACCGGGATTGAATATCATTCCGCCGTTCGTCTCGAAGACCTACCGCTTCGACATGCGAACACAGACGTTCGACGTGCCGACTCAGGAAGCAATCACCGAAGACAACTCGCCCGTCACGGCCGACGCAGTCGTCTATATTCGCGTGATGGACCCCGAGCGCGCCTTCCTCGAAGTCGACCACTACCAGCGGGCCGTCTCCCTCCTCGCGCAGACCACACTCCGCGCCGCCCTCGGGGACATGGAACTCGACGAAACGCTGGCGCGACGCGACCACATCAACTCACGCATCCGCCGGGAACTCGACGAACCGACCGACGAGTGGGGTGTCCGCGTCGAGTCCGTCGAAGTCCGCGAAGTCAAGCCCTCGAAGGATGTCGAAAACGCGATGGAACAACAGACATCCGCCGAGCGCCGCCGCCGCGCCATGATTCTCGAAGCGCAGGGTGAGCGTCGCTCCGCCGTCGAGGCGGCGGAAGGGGCCAAACAGGCGAACATCATCGAAGCGCAGGGAAAAAAGCAGGCTGCAATCCTGCGCTCGCAGGGTGATGCCGTTTCGACGGTTCTGCGTGCTCGCGCTGCCAAGTCGATGGGCGAGCGAGCGATTATCGACAAGGGCATGGAGACGGTGGCAAACATCGGCACGTCACCGTCGACGACGTATGTCCTCCCGCAAGAACTCACCTCGCTTCTCGGCCGGTACGGAAAGGGGCTGACTGGCTCCGACGTACAAGCTTCGGCCGGTCTCGACAGTCTCGAATTCGACGAGGAAACCCGACAGCTCCTCGGGTTAGACGACATCAGCGAGATACTCGGTGAACTCGACCTCGACAAGACGGCGGACATCTCGGCGGACGCCGTCGACATCGAAATCGAAGACGGTGGCGTCGAAACCGAGTCCGAACGCGTCGAATAGGCGAAGTGGGAAGTCACCGAATGGGGGAACCCGGGCGATTAATCCAAGTTTATTTCTATTGTTTAGGACGTAGAATAAGTTAACAGCGTCCGCGATAGAGCTGGTTGTATGCAGCAGCAATCGACGGTTGGAACGCGGTCGTTGTCGGCATCCCGCGCCGAGATGAGCGAGATTCTGATGCCGAACGACACGAATAACCTCGGCCGTGCTCTCGGCGGGCGGATTCTCGAATGGATGGACATCTGCGGCGCAATTGCCGGGCGTCGGTACGCCGAGGGGCAGGTCGTTACGGCGTCGATGGACCACGTTGACTTTCTCGCCCCAATCGACGTGGGCGACGTGGTGACCGTCGAAGCGTACGTCTTCGACACTGGGCGAACGAGCATGGACATCAAGGTCGATGTGACCGCCGAGCGACCGAGCGAGGGGAAAAAGCGAGCGACGATTACGTCGTTTTTCACGTTCGTCGCACTGGACGAAGACGAAACGCCGGTGCCGGTCCCGAAACTGGTCTGTGAGTCTGACAAAGAACGCGAACTTCGGGATTCGGCGCTCCGGAAGCGCGAGGAACACCGTGCCGCGTTGGCGGAATCGGACTCGTAACGCAGGCCGTCAAAACGGGTCGGCAGGTTACCAGTCGAGTTGGCCACCCGACTGGTACTCAGTGACCTGCGTCTCGAAGAAGTTCTTTTCTTTGTTCAGGTCGACCTGCTCTGTCATCCACGGGAACGGGTTGTCGGTCCCGAACTCGGCGCCCATCCGGAGTTGGCCGAGGCGACGGTCGGCGACGTATTCGACGTATTCGGCGAACTGGTCGGCGCTCATGCCGAGTACGTTCGGCGGGCACGCCTCGTGGGCGTAGGTTCGTTCGAGGTCGACGGCCTCGACGATGAGTTCGCGGACTTCGGCCTCGAATTCGTCGGTCCAGACGCCGGGGTTCTCGTCTCGAATCGTGTTGATGAGGTCGATTCCGAAGTTGAGGTGAAGCGACTCGTCGCGCATGATGTACTCGAACTGCTCGCCGACGCCGACCATCTTCCCGCGACGCTTCAACGCGAGCATCATGGCGAATCCGGCGTAGAAGAAGATACCCTCCATGATGACGTAGAAGCCAACGAGGTCACGGAGGAACGCGCGCAGGTCGTCGTCGGTCTCGATGGTGAAGTCGTCCTTGTCGATGGCCTGCGTGAGGCTCACGACGTACTCGTCTTTCGCCTCGATAGTCGGAATGCGGTCGTACATGCCGTACATGTACTCCGGGTCGAAGCCGAGCGAGTCACAGCAGTAGATGAACGTGTCCGTGTGGATGGCCTCTTCGTAGGCCTGTCGCAGGAGGTACTGGCGGCACTCCGGCGCAGTCACGTGGTCGTAGATGGCGAGGACGATGTTGTTCGCCGTGAGCGACTCGGCCGTCGAGAAGAAGCCGAGGTTCCACTCGACGAGACGGCGCTCGGACTCGGTGAGTTCGCCGGTCTTCCACTGCTGAACGTCGTCGCCCATGGGGACTTCCTCGGGAACCCAGTTGTTGGCGACGCCCTGTTTGTAGTACTCACGGGCCCAGTCGTAGTCGATGGGCAGTATCTTGTTCGGGTCGTGTTGGGTGTCGTTATTGACTATCGGCATCGATGGTTTGGGGGTGTCTGCGACGGGTTTCGTATCGTCTGTGACTGGTCTGC
>NZ_JBZRPK010000017.1:0-589 GCF_058382125.1 Haloferax sp. s1 | reverse complement strand
CGACTTCGTCTTCGCGGACGATGGACGCGCAGTAGTCACAGCGGACGCCGTCCGAGAGGACCGTAAAGCGGGAGGTAATCGGTTCGTCGGCGTTGGTGATGCAGTTGCGATTCGGACAGGAGATGATGCCCGTTACGACGTCTGGGCGCACGACGCGGTTCTTCTCGATAACGTCGTAGTCGCGGACGATGTTGATGCTCGCCGCCGGTGCGATAAGCGAGATCACGTCGACTTCCGACTGGCTCAGTTCGCGGCCTTCGACCTTGACGATGTCCTTGCGGCCAAGACGGTCCGAGGGGACGTTCATCCCGACCGAGACCGCCTCACCGCTCGTGCCGTCGATGCCGAGAATGGCGAGGACGTTGAGCGCCTGTCCGGCGGCGACGTGGTCGATGACGGTTCCGTTTTGAATCTTCGAGACGCGGAGTTGGTGGTCGTCAGTCATCGGCTTGTGAGAGGAGGATGTCCAGAAGCGCCATCCGAACCGGGATGCCGTTGTGAGCCTGTTCGAAGTACGTCGCGTGGTCGGTATCGTCGATGTCGGGCGAAATCTCGTCCACGCGGGGAAGCGGGTGCATGACGGTGAGGT
>NZ_JBZRPK010000716.1:0-22440 GCF_058382125.1 Haloferax sp. s1 | reverse complement strand
CTTCTTCGCCGCTGGGTACCGCCTCTTCTTCGACGACACGCAGGGGCCGCGCCTCGGCGAGTTCCTCGGTGAGTTAGAACAGGACTTCGTCGTGACGCGTCTCCGTCGCGAGGACTGAAAAGACCGAACGCGTCGGGTTTCGCCCGTCTCGGTCTCGGACGCCGACGTTCGGCTATTCGTTCGTTTTACTTGGGCCGTTTTGATTATGAACGTCGCCCGGCGAGGAACGCGACCGCACCGACTGCAGCAAGTGCGAAGACGGCGGTTCCGATGCCGAACCCGGGGACCATGATTCCGATGCCGTCTTTTTCTGTCGTCTCCGTCCCGGCCGCCGTTTCGTTCGTCGAGTCTGCGGTTTCGGTTGTCGTCGATTCGGTATCTTCGACGACGACACCCTCGGCTTCAACCTGGTCATCGTCCGTGGACGGCAGAAGAATCTCGGCAGTAACGGTGAACGTTCCCCCGTCTGGTGCCTCGGAGAAATTGAATGCGGCAGAGAAGTTTCCGTCCTCGCCAACGGTGGTCTCTGTCGTCTTGAGGAACCGTGGATCCGTGTCGTCAGCTGACACAACGCGAAGGCTGACGTTGGTTCCCGGTTCGAGGTCGCTCGTCGCGCGAATCGTCTGGTTTTCCGCTGGTTGCACCGTCACCTTTCCGTCTTCGGTTACAAACGACACCGACGAATTCGAAGTCTCTGCAGTAGCAACTCCAGTGCCGCCGACCACTGCACCGATGAGCACAGTAGCGACGAACAGCAGGCGAACTGCGTCTCTGATTCGCTCAAACATGTCAAGTATAATGCCATGCTAACCGACAAATAGTTGTCGGATTGCTATTTTGATTTTAGACCCGTCGCCGGCGAAGTATCGTCCCGCTCGGTTAGTTCTCTTCGATGGCGTCGATCACCACGGCACCGACGACGAGGAGACGCGGGTCTATCTGTTCCGTGTCGATATCGATGGTGTACTTGTCCCGGAACGAGAACGCCTCGTCGATAGAGCCGACCGGCTTGCCCGTCGCGTTCTCGATACGGTACGAAAAGGGGATGAGCGTCGTAAGGACACGCCGGGCGATGGCCATCGGGACGTTGTCTTCGACGATTCGGCCGACGACAGACCCGTCCGGGCCGAGCAGTTGGTAGGTGTGTTTTGCGAACGAGAACGCGCCGCGTTTGACCGCGCCGACGCGCTCGCCGGTCTGACTGTCGACGATATCGTAGGCTGCGGACACGTCGAGGACGCTGTCCGCCTTCACGCGGAATCGCTCGTCGCCGCTGTCGTAGTCGTTCAGTCGGAAGTCCTCCTTGAGTTTGAACTTCTTTTTCTTCGCGGAGAGGATGGGCGTGTCATTCTCGTAGACGACGTATTTCGTGCCGATAGAGACTTTCTGACGGACTTCGTAGCGGGAACTCTCGAACATGGGTTGTGGTGGTCCCGGTATTGGATAAAAACCTTTCTGGGGGACGACTTATGTCTGTGTCCTGCGTACTGGAACGCAGGTTCGCTCCCCGCGAGCGACCCGCCGCGGCCTCGCCGCAGTGATTTCACATGTCTCTCATCGACTTCATCCGGTCTGCCGAGGAATCGCAAGACGAACCAGACGTCGAACTCGAGGAGTTAGACCCCGAATCCACCCAGGCTGACGTTGCGGACGACGAATCTTCCGGCGGACGCTCCTACGGTCGTCTGTTCCTCGGGGGACTTTTCCTTGCTGGCGTCGCCTACGTTATCTACCGGACTCGCTCGTCATCTGATAGTTCCTTCACCGACATCGAACTCGAAGAGGAAACAGTCGACGTTGCTGAAGACGCGACAGTTACCGTCGAGCACGACCCTGACGAGGATGCGGCCGTCGAAGAGTCGGAGGGAGACGCCGAGACGGACGAGGCTGCTTCGGATGACGAGTCCAGTGAATTCGGCGAGTCTGATGAATCCGACGAGTCTGCGTCTACCGAATCTACGTCTACCGAGTCCGACGACGATGGTGGCGTCGAAGTCGAAATCGAGTCGTCCGGTGACAACGGTACCGACGGCGACGAAGACGACGCGTAACGTCGCAGCCGAGTTGCGTTCGTTTCCAATTCCTGGACTGGAACAGTGACATCTTTCTCGCTCTGAAGGAGTGACATTCTCCCCATCCTGAAGACGGGGCGTTAGCGTTCACCGCGCAGATAACCCGAACGCCTTTTGGCGCGCGTCGCTTCCTTCCGGGCGATGAACACGTTGCAGTGGATCCTCGCCGGATTCATCGCTTACTCTCTCCTTGCGGCGCTGTTGCGTGCTCGCGGGGTTCTCCCCGAGTACATTCGCGTCCAGGGTCCCCTCATGACGGTTCACACCCGTCGCGGCCGCGAACTCCTCGACAAACTCGCCTCTCCAAAGCGGTTCTGGCGTGCGTGGAGTAACATCGGCCTCGGTGTCGCCCTCGTCATTATGGTCGGGTCGTTCGTGCTCTTAGTTTATCAGGCGGTCTTCATCGTCTCCAATCCGCCCGCCCCGACGCAGGTGAACCAGCCGCAGAACTTCCTCGTTATCCCCGGCGTGAACGACTTCCTCCCGTTGTCTGTCGCCCCGGAGATTCTCTTCGGTCTCCTCGTCGGTCTCGTCGTCCACGAGGGAGGCCACGGCGTCCTCAGCCGTGTCGAAGGTATCGACGTGGAGTCGATGGGTGTCGTCCTTCTGACGATTCTCCCCGTCGGTGCATTCGTCGAACCGTCCGAAGAGAGCCAACGTCGCGCCGAACGCGGCGGGAAGTCTCGGATGTTCGCCGCCGGCGTGACCAACAACTTCGCTGTCACCGTCGTTGCGTTCGCTCTCTTGTTCGGCCCGGTTATCGGTTCAATCTCCGTCGCACCGGGGGTTGCTGTCTCCGGTGCGTACTCGGGGTCACCCGCCGATGTCGCGGGTATTTCCAGCGGCGACCGTGTGACTGCCATCGAAGGAACGCCGGTCAACACGACACAGGAACTCGACGCGGCACTTCTCTCGGCCGACGACCAGACCGTCACGGTCGAACTGGACGGCGAGCGAACAGTCTCAGTCACGAGAGAACTCGTCGTCGCCGGTTCCGTCTCCGGAAATCCGGCGAATCTCACGGTCGAGTCGGGAGGTGACCCGCTCCGCGTCACGGCCGTCAACGGGACGCCCGTCTCGACCCAAGCGGAGTTCGAGGCGGCTGTCGGTGACTCTCGGTTCGTCCGTCTCGACACGTCCGTCGGCGAGCGAACGATTCCGGTCGGCGCGTACATCACGAACATCGCGAAGAACGAATCGCTTTTCAACGCGGTAGGGACGACCGACCCACTCATTATCACCGCGCTCGACGGTGCGCGAATCACCTCGTCGACCGACTTACAGGAGGCACTCGACCGGACCGAACCGACTCAAACTGTCCCCGTCGAAGTGTACCGCAATGGCTCTTTCCAGACGTACGACGTGACGCTCGGGGAGAACCCACAGGACGGAAACGGCTTCCTCGGGGTCAACATCTTCCCGGGAACGAGCGGGCTTCTCCTGACGGACTTCGGGACGCAGGAGTACCCCGCGGGAACGTATCTCTCGCTCCTCGGCGGTGACGGCGGCGACGGTTCCAGCGGCGTCGCTAATGGATTGACCGGTTCGCCTCTTCAACTCGTCTACGTGTCGCTCCTGTTACCCCTCGCATCCGTCGTCCTCGGAATTCCGAACTTCCCCGGTTTCACTGGCGACATCATCAACTTCTACCAGGTCGGTGGACCGCTCGGCTTCCTCGGTGGCGGCGTCTTCCTCCTCGCCAACCTCCTGTTTTGGACGGCGTGGATTAACCTCCAACTGGGGCTTTTCAACTGTATCCCCGGCTACCCGCTCGACGGCGGCCGCATCCTCAGAACTGCGGCGGAGGCCGTCGTCTCGCGGCTTCCGGTCGACGACCCGCATACCGTGGTCCGAACCATTACGACCTCTATTGGCCTCACGATGCTCGCGTCGCTGCTCCTCATGATATTCGGGCCGACGGTCCTCGGCGGCTAGTCGCGTTCCCGCCTTCGATTCTGACTCCGATTGCTGCTCTTTTTGAACGAAAATGACTGACGTAGCGCCGGTTCACCGGCGAAGCAATCGTTTCCCGCATCACGAAAACGACTCGCAACTTCAATACCGGATGCCTCCTTATCACCGGGTATGGTAGAGGCCCCACAGACCGACGAGGGCTGGTTTGCGCTGCACGACTTCCGAACAGTCGATTGGGACGCGTGGCGCGACGCGCCCGAGCACGAGCGCCGCCGTGCCATCGAGGAAGGTGTCGCCTATCTCAATTCCCACGAAGCGGTCGAAGACGCGGCGGAGGGTACTTCGGCCATCTTCTCCGTTCTCGGCCACAAGGCCGACTTCATGGTCGTCCACTTCCGTCCGACGCTGGACGACATCTCCCGCGCAGAGCGGCAGTTCGAACAGACTGCGCTTGCGGAGTTCACCGAGCAACCCACCTCGTACGTTTCCGTCACCGAGGTTTCGGGCTACGTCTCGGACGACTACTTCGAAGGCAACAAGGAGGACATCGACACCGGTCTCCTGCGCTACATCGAGGGCAAACTCCAGCCGGACATCCCAGACGACACCTACATGTCGTTCTACCCGATGTCGAAGCGTCGCGGCGAGAAACACAACTGGTACGACCTGCCGTTCGACGAGCGCCGCGAACTCATGTCGGTCCACGGCGACACGGGCCGCAAGTACGCCGGGAAAATCAAGCAGGTCATCGCCTCCTCCGTCGGTTTCGAGGAGTTCGAGTGGGGTGTCACGCTCTTCGGTGACGACCCGACCGACATCAAGGACATCGTCTACGAGATGCGCTTCGACGAGGTGTCGGCGAAGTACGGCGAGTTCGGCGAGTTCTACGTCGGTCGCCGCTTCCCGCCGTCCGACCTCGGCGCGTTCCTCGCGGGCGACGCCGTCCCGACGAGCGAGTTCGGCGATGAATCGCACCACCACGCACACGCGCACGGAGAGGGTGGCCATCACCACGGTGAGGGCGGACATGCCCACGGTGAAGACGGTCACCATCACGGCGAGAGTGGACACGGCCACGGCGAAGGCGGCCACCACGGTGGAGACAGCGACGACGAGGCCGACGAGACCGACATCCGGGGCCAACTCGACGACCTGAACATCTACGCGGGCAAGCCGCACGGCGAGGACGTGTACGCGACGGTCCTCTACTCCGAAGCCGACGCCGACGAGGTCTTCGAGGAGGTCGAAGGTCTCCGCGGGAACTTCGACCACTACCCGACGCACGTCAAGACGGCCGTCTACGAGGCCAACGACCGCGACCGCAACGCAGTCGTCTCAATCTGGGAGACGGCTTCGGCCGCCGAGACGGCCGCCGGATTCCTCTCGGAACTCCCCGGCATCGTCGAACGTGCCGGCGAAGAGTCCGGATTCGGGACGATGGGGATGTTCTACACCGTCAAGCCCGAACACCGCGAGGACTTCGTCGAGAAGTTCGGCGTCGTCGGCGGTCTCCTCGACGACATGGACGGGCACTTCGACACGGACCTGATGGTCAACCTCGAAGACGAAAACGACATGTTCATCGCCAGTCAGTGGCGCTCGCAGGAGGACGCCATGGGCTTCTTCCGCTCCGACGAGTTCCGCGACACGGTGCAGTGGGGCCGTGACGTGCTGGCAGACCGGCCGCGACACGTCTTCTTGGCGTAAGGAAACGGCCAGAAATCGCTTTTTTCGGTGCTATGTGAGGTCCGCACGAACGGCTCGTAACTTCGGCCAGAACTTGTCGGTCCCGAGGAGATACGCGAAGTAGAGAACCGCCAGTCCCATCACGACCGCCCACGCGCCGAGTTCGGTGTTTCCGTGTTCGACCGTGAGCAGGCCGAACCGTTCGATGTACGCGCCGGCGACCGAGAGCCCCGCGCTCCCGACTCCGAAAACGGACAGTTCGAGAAGGTCAGGGAGTAGTTCGACGATTGAGAGACGCATTATCGACCGTCACTTGGTGGAAACCTGTGGGTCTTTCGGTCGCTACTCGGATTCTAGTTCTTGTTCTCGCCGCGAGGCGTATTCCTGCGCGGATTCGACTGTCTCCGTCTCCAGCAGTTTCGACAACTTCGCTTCGAACTGGGCTTCGGTCAACTCGCCGTTGGCGTACCGCTCGCGGAGTGCGTGCAGCGACCGGGTCGCGTCGGGTTCGGCGGACGCGTGGTGGCCCTCGTGCGTCTCGCGCTGGCCGGATTCCTGGCGCGCCACAACAAAATCGACCGCGTAGGAGTAGATGACGCCGAGGACACTGCCGATGACCGAAAAGAAAATGAACGTCGAGGCGACGGACCAACCGCTAGCCAGTGCGACCACCGCGAGGAAGGTGCCGAGACTGATGCCGAACCGTAATGGATACGCGTAGACGAACGACCTGAGACCGTAGTCACGGAGGATATCGAGCGACGAATGGGCCTCCTTGGAGAGTACCGCTCCGATTCGTTCGAGGACCATTACTCAGAAGATGTCCACGAAACAACAAAAAAGCGTCGCTGGAGCGTTCGTGGGTTTTGGTTGATAGCTACAGTAGTCGATTCCGCCCTCGGCCCCGACCCCGACCGGGATTGTCGTCGTCGTGACCGTCGGGGTCGTTTCCGTGGCCTCGGTCGTCATCGTCGTAGTCGTCGTCATCACCCGGGTCGTCGCCGCCTCCAAGACCGTCTTCCGGCGTGTAGACGTACAGACAGTCGTTTTTGTACGACCGGCCGAACTGGTCGGCGTCTTCACAGCAGAGCACGCGGCCGTCGTCCATCACGTAGACGTTGTCGACGTTGATGAGCGCGTCGTCGGCGACGGATGCGGGGTCGCTTGCGTCCGGGCCGACGATGACGGGTTCGAGCGTCGAGACGTTGTAATCGGATTCGAGTTGGCCGCGGTAGACGACGCCGCCGTCGACACGGTTCAGTTGGATGTCGCCCGTCTCGTTCGACATGTCGTCGTTGAGTTCCGAGATGCCGAAGTAGACGTAGTCGCCGGGGCCAGCCTCCTCGATGCTGTCGATACCCTCGGCTTTGTTGAACTCGATGGTGGCACCGATTTCCTTTGCCGCCGCACGGGTTTCGATGAACGGGACACGGCGGAGGTCTTCGTCCACACCGTCGGGACCGCGCGTTTCGTACTGGTCGGCCCACTCGACGATTTCCTCGTCGGTGACGTAGTCACGGTTGCCGTTTTCGACGACTGCTCTGTCGGCGGCTTCGATGATTTCGGGGGTGACCTCGTCGCCTTCCTCCCAGTCCGTGTGCGTTTCGAGGTAGTCGACCTGCGTGATGTCGTCGTACTCCGCAATCCACGACTCGACTTCGGCGTTGCTCGCGTAACCGAGTTCGACCCACTCGATTTCGAGGTCCACGTCGGCCGCCGGGCGTTCGACCGCGGCGTCTCGGTTCGTCACGTAGGGTGCATAGAGCGTGCCGGCGACGTTCATCGGGTCGTCGTAGCTCGGAATCGGCCTGTCGGCGACGAACTTGTAGATTCCCTTGCTGTCGCCGTCGGAGGCGAGATACACCGTCCGCTCGTCGGACTGCACGTCGGGGCACTCCCACGCGGCCCGGCCCATCGCGTAGTATTTGACGGGGTCGGGCGTCTCGGCGGCGGGCTCGCGGAAGTCGACGATGTAACCGTAGCGGTACGGATTCGGATACTCGTCACCGATGGGCGTCAGGTCGTTACCGTCGCTCGATTGGTCGACCTGTTCGGCCCCGAGGTAGTACGCGAGGAGTTCGACACCGGTGAGTGCCCAGTTCCCCTGAACGTACCACGAGTCGTCGTAGTACTCGTCGACCGCACTTTGAATCTCGCTCGGGTTCGGACGGTTCCAAAACTCGTTCGCGCCGCGGAGTCCTTTCCCGGTCCCCTTCTCCACGATATCGCCGACCGACGCGGTCAGGGAGATTCGCGGATGGCTGTAGTTCTCCTCGGCGGAGAGCATCGTGTTCCACGGACTCAGGTCGCCGTAACAGTTGATACGAGTCCCACCGAGTTCGCGGAACGCCTCGGTGTTTGCGAGGTTGAGCGCGTCGTCAAGGTCGGCCTCCCACGACCCGTCGCCGTTCTGACTGAGCGGAATCCGCGAGATGTTCCCCGGGCTTGCCTCCCAGTTCGTAAAGAGATAGCCCTCGGTCCCGTCGTCGTTCGTGGCGACGAACTGGTTGCAGTCGGGCGTGTAGCCGGCATCGGCGTACTGCGACCCGTCGAAGTTTCCGCTCGTGATGTTCGTTCCGTCCGGCGTTTGCGGGACGCCGAGCAGTTCGGTCCGGTCATTTATCCGGTCACGCTCGCGGGCCAATATCTCGTAGTCGCCGGCGGCGGACCGGACCATCCGTCGTTCTTCGTTCGTCCCCGGCGTCGATAACTCCTCGAAGTCGTCGTCGCCGTCGAACGAGAACTGAAATCCGGAAAAGTAGCCGATAGCGGCTTTGTCGTAGGGTGCCGGATTTTCGCGGTCTGGATGTTGAAGACTGTACAACGGGGTCCCGTCGTTGAACACGAACGGGCCGGTCACTTCGGCACCGAACGCCGTCGTCGAAAACCGCTTGAGTTCGCCCCGGACGAGCGGTGCTCGCGGTGTGTCCGGGTCTTCAGGCTGCGTTGCTCCTCCAACACCGGCCACGCTCGCCCCCAGCGCAGCAGCGACCGATGTTGCCATGAGATTTCGTCGAGTGAACTCGACCATGCAATTGTGTACTCGGAATCATCTATACTTTAATTTTATATTATTCAAAATAAGATGTATTGTCCCGACTAGAGCAGTCTATGGAATATATACCGTCTGTTGACCACTCGTGTCAAACCCACAGGATACCGATACGGTCCTGCTACCTCGATTCAGTCACTGACTGGCCGTCGCGTTCGAGTTCTTCGACACCATCCCGAATCTCCTGTGCGCGACGGCGAACGGCCGCGATGTAGCGCTCGATGCGTGCTCGCTTTTTCCCATAGAACGACGCGACCCAATTGATGTCCGTGTACGGTTGGGTCAAGAAATACGCCGCCAGCGTGTCGCGTCCGGCTTGAATGACCTCTGGTGGGACCCCCCGCTCTCCCGTTCCCGCCTCGACGAACCCATTTACATCGAAGTAGACATCTGCGTACAGCGTTGCGAGTTCCGGGTCGTCGAACTCGATACCCTCGTGTTCCGGCGCGTGGAACCGGTATCGCCGTTCACCCGTGTCTGGCGCGGTGTACTCGACGATTCGAACGCCGAGGACGTACTCCTCGTACAGCATTTCTGAGTCCTCACCGGTCGTGGCTTGTTCTGGCTGCGACATGGCTCTGTGATAGTTCGTCGCCGACGCACGGGCGGTGCATCGAGGCGACCGTATCGGTGACGTTCTCGGCCACGCCTGTAGTAGATTTATATGTAGGGTATATACTACTTCAGAGCGGTCTACAGTTCCCTCGGTCCCCGTCGCTATCGGTTCGGTTCCACGTTGAACCCGGCCGAAAAAGCAGTTTTCCCCGTCTACTCTGCGGCTTGCGTCAGGTAACGCCGGGTGAGTGCGCTACGGAGGGGTCACCGGTCAGCGCCCGTCTTGGATGTATTTCGCGACGCCGAAGACTCCAGTGAGAAGCGTCGTGACGACCCACTTTCCGGCATCGTCGCCCCGCTTCTTCGCGTCGAGACGCACCAGCCACGCGAGCACGATGTGCACGACGGCGGTAATCCCAAGGACGGTTCGCAGTCGAACCATCAGGCTTCGTTGCGTGCGCCTTCTGCGACGCGCTTGTCGAGTCCGGCGGCGCGGATGTCGTCGCCATCGACGGAGGAACGGAGAGAGTCCATCCCGTCGAAGCGGTCGATGCCGAAGTTATCCTCGTAGAGGTCGGCAACGCGCTGCATCTCTTCGTCCGTGAGTTTCGGCACGTCGGAGGCTGCGGCCCACTCGTCGATGTCGTCTTTCGTGCGGAACGTCGGCGTGACGGCCGCAGTTTCGTCGAAGCCGAGGAGGTAGGCGATGGACGCCTGCGCCATGGTGCGTTCTCCATCGCGTTCGAGGAAGCGGAGTTCTTCGAGTTTCTCCCACCCCGTCTCGTACCACTCGTCGGGGCGGAAGCCGCGGTGGTCGCCGGTGCCGAGTTCGGTTTCGGGACGGACCTGTTCGTTCAGGAGACCCGAGGAGTGCGGGACGCGCGCGATGAGGCTCGTCGGCGAGCCGGTTTCTTCGATGGTGTCGAGGAAGTGGTTGCCAACGTCCTGTTCGAAGGCGTTCCAGACGATTTGGAGGGCGTCGAACTCCTCTTCGATGGCCATGTCGCCTTCTGCGAGCCAACCGATAGAGGGACCGAGTGCCCAGCCGGTGGCCTTGATGAGACCTTCTTCTTTCAGCTCATCGAGCGCTTCGAGTACGTCGGGTGTGACCTCGTCCACGTTCGCGTTGTGGAGTTGGAGGAGGTCGACGTACTCCATGTCGAGTCGTTCGAGGCTCTTTTCGGTCGCTTCGCGGACCCACTCGCCGGTGATTTCCTTGGGGAGTTCGCCGTGACCGGCCTGCGGGTTGTTGTAGAAGTCGTAGCCGATTTTGGTGGCGACGGTGACCTCGTCGCGGTAGTCGGCGAGCGCCTCGCCGACGACCTCTTCGGAGTGGCCGTGGCCGTACACGTCGCCCGTATCGAAGAAGTTGATGCCCTGGTCGATGGCGTAATGGAGCATCTCGATGGAGTCTTCGTCGGAGCGGTCGCCCCACCAGTCGGTCCCGACGACCCACGCACCGAAGCCGACCTCGCTGACTTCGATACCGGAGGTGCCGAGTTCGCGGTAGTGCATGGGCGGGCCTACGAATTGGGGTGACTTATTCCGTGTGTTTTGTTCCCGTAGACTGGGAACCGCTGCAACTCGCGCACCAACCACATTCTGACCTGTCTGGCTCCCAAAACCAGTGAATATTGCTCGTATAGCGCCTGTGTCGGGCTGTGCACAACCGAATTCATTTGAACGTCGGTGGCCAATCGTGGTGCAATGACGAAGGTCCACGTTTCGCTTCCGGAGGACGCCGAAGCCGGGCTACAGGCGTTCATCGACGAGGTTGACGAACGTCTTGCTTCGGACGAAGACACGTGTTCGGTCGTCCGAGACACGCTTATCGACCTGTTTGGTGACCGCGAAGCGTGGGAACGGTGGCAGAGCGGGAAGCCCGTTTCACCGGCGACTCGCGTCCGCCTGCAGGGCTACGATCCGTGCAATGCGACGCTCGAAGCCGAATATTACGCTGAAAAGGACGCGGAGAAGTTCAAACGCTCGAAGCACCTCCAGTGGCTCTGGCGGCAGTTCGACGCCACGCCGATGGCCGACAACGTTGATTTCGCCCTTCGGTTCCGACAGATGCTCGCCAAGCACCTCTTCGAGGAGGCGGGCGACAACCTCCGTATCTTCAAGGGCGTTACCTTCTCCTACGGCCACAACATCTCCGTCGGCGACAACACGGTCATCCACGACGACGTTCACCTCGATGACCGCGGGAAACTCACCATCGGCGACCGGGTCTCTATCTCCGACAGCGCCCACATTTACAGCCACTCTCACGACATCGTCGATCAGACCGAGGTTCGAAACTACCACACGACGATTGGCGACGACGCGCGCATCACCTACGACGCGATGATAAACGCCGGCGTCTCGGTCGGGGAGAACGCAATCGTCGGCGCTCGGTCCGTCGTTCAGGGGGACGTGCCCGCGCATCACATCGCGGTCGGGTCGCCGGCCAAGAGCGTGAAAATCAAACCCGGCTTCGAAGACGTGGCCGAGCCGCTCGATGCCGGCGGCGAACGCCGAGCCGACGAGCGAGAACTCCCGTACGACCTGCCGGATGCTATCGATACCTTCGACGAGTTCGACCGTGACGTTGGCAAGCCGGTTCAGCCGCACCGGACTGAGTAGGTTCCCGTCACTTCGCATGCTGAAGTCGGTTGGCAACTGACTACCTTTCTTTTCCCTTTCGCTTGTTCGAAGTCGTACGAATTCTTTACACCCACTAACAGGGCTGATGTCGTGGTGTTCTATTCGTCGCGACAGTAGCTTTCGGTACAGCAAACGCTGGGAACGACCGAAGAACCGATATATCATGCTAACGTAGAACAATGTGTGATGGACGTCTGGGGTTGGATTGTCATCTACGCCCTTGGATTGACCCTGCTCCAGCTATTGGTTTACCGCTACCTCCTCAACGGCGGGGAACCAACAATCGGAGATAGCTCCGGCCGTGACTCCGACCGCTCGGAGCGGTACGTTCACCCCGAAATTGCCGCCTCCTTCGAGGAGCGTTCCCGGACTGGCGTGCAGACGACGCCGACGGGTGAGCGCATCTGTCCGAACTGCGGGGCTGAAAACGAGGCTGACACGACCTTCGACCTCTGTTGGAACTGCACCCGACGCATACGCTGATTGGTCTCGGCCGAGTCCGTTTTACCGCACCCTCGACAACCTACATGTATCATGGCCGACGACGAAGCACTCCACGGGGAAATCGACGCACTCGCCCGCGACGTCGAGCGGGCGATTTTGGAATTCGACTCGGCCCTCCAACGCCACGACCGGATTCGGCAGACCGCCCGTGAGCCGGTCTTTCGCTCCGAGACGGTCGAGTTCGACGACGTACAGGAGCTGTTTTTCTAATCGTGAGCTCGCCGTGCGACTGAGTGGGCGCTAATCGGTCCGTAACGTGTTTCTCTACTCCTCTTTTTCGTCAGTCTCCTCGTCTAATAGCCGATCCCCGTACTCAGGGAGCACGCAGTACTGAGACACGTATCTATCAGAGATCCATACACACAAGCCAAGAAACCCAATCCCAAATCCGTAGAAAAAACCGCTGTGTGCAGTCGCATCAAGTTCTATGCCGTATATCGCTTCTGTTAGGTTCTGTATCGCGATGAATAGCGGTAGCCAGAGTAGGAATCCTATTACTACAGGTCCTCGACTCATGTTCCACAGCACCAGGCTTTCCGTACTCGACTCCGCTTCGCAGCGTGCCGAGTAGATACTCACTGACTGGGCCGGTCGTGGAAGGGGAAGTTTCCGCCGTAACAGTACCAGTCCGCCGCAGATTCCCCATTGGATGAGTGTCTCCCACAATACGCCGACGCTCATCGTTGATAGAAGTTGGTAGACGGGGACTGTTATGGGTGTGAATACGATGAGCACGAAAATCGGCTCTGAGAAAGTCCGCTTCAACTTTTCAAAGCGAGAGATAGTCGACTGAGTCACTGGATTTTGGTAGCGGCCGACGCTAGCTTAAGCATTCTCCTCAAAATATCAATTTCTGTTGTTCCACTTCCCCACCGAGACGATGTCTCGCTGAGAGTCCCACGAGCAACGCGAGTGGGGCGTCGGCGAAACGAAGTCTCGCCGGAAGTGCGCCGACCGGGACTGAGCAAACCGAAGGTTTGCGAAGGTCGGTCGGCAACCGACCGGAGGGAGTGCGCCGACCGGGAATTGAACCTCACTCGCAACGCTTCGCGTTGCTCGCTGGTTCAGATTCCCTTCGTGTCGCATCTCTTCACTTCACGGGACTCGGAACCTGACGGCTCCTCGTCTGGTTCTGTTCAGAAGATGCGCCGACCGGGAATTGAACCTCAGTCGCTCACTTCGTTCGCTCCTTGATTCAATTCCCTCTTTGGTCGCATACACACTCGACAGGGACGAGCAACACGCTTCGCGGTTGCTCGTCCGTTGTCTCGGTAGAAATGCGCCGACCGGGAATTGAACCCGGGCTTCGAGCTTGGGAAGCTCGTGTCCTACCACTGGACCATCGGCGCTCATTACATTCGCCCCGTGCGACCAACTGAAGCAAAAACCCGTAGACTGCGGGGACACTTGAACATAGCGCTTCACCCGACGGGTGCGACCCGAACTGGACGCCTGTCCAGTGACCCTGCGCGACGAGTGACTATTTGGCCTCCGAGTCCTAATCGGATTTCATGACAGATGTCGACGTTCTCTCGGAGGACGCACCACTCGACCTTCGTCTCTCCGACGCCGAACTCGAAGCACACCGCGAGCACATCACGACGTTCATCCGCGACGCCGTCGAGGCCGCGGGTGCCGACGGTACTGTTCTCGGGCTCTCCGGCGGCATCGATTCGACGCTCACCGCCTTTCTGGCGGTCGAAGCACTCGGTGAGGAAGGCCTCCACGGACTCATCATGCCGAGCGTAGCGAACGCCGATGACATGATGAGCGACGCCGAGGGCGTCGCCGAAATGCTCGGCATCAAATACGACGTGGTCGAGGTCCAGCCTATCGCGGAGACGTTCTTCAATACCTTTCCCGAGGCGGCGAACGACCGCATGGCCGCGGGGAACATCTACGTCCGCGCTCGCGGTGTCCTCAACTACTTCGTCGCCAACCACGAGAACCGAATCGTCCTCGGGACGGGCAACCGCTCCGAAGCGCTCACGGGCTATTTCACGAAGTACGGCGACCAAGCGGTCGACTGCAACCCCATCGGTAACCTCTACAAACAGCAGGTTCGCCAGCTAGCCGCCCACGTGGGCGTGCCTGAAGACCTCGTGATGCAGACCCCCTCCGCCGAGATGTGGTCCGGACAGACCGACGAGAAGGAACTCGGCCTGACGTACGACGTGCTCGACGCGATTCTCGCGCTCCATATCGACGGCCCGCTCTCGAAATCCGCAACCGTTCGCCACCTCGACGTGACCGAAGCCCAAATCGACCGCGTCGTGGAGCTGTACGAGCGCAGCGCCCACAAACGTTCGATGCCGCCAGCACCGTCGCCGCTCAATCTTTAGGGCCTTTCCCGGCTCCCCGTTCCGGGTCGGCTATTCTTCTCTCGATGCTGCGATGTCGTCGACGTTCGCCCGGTGGAGTTCGGCGAACCCCGCCGCCTCGTCCTCGAATTGCTCGTCGTCTGGGCCGCGGTCCCGGAGCCGTTTTTTGATGATGCGGAGTGACTGGTGGTCGTTGTCGGCCATCGAAGCGGCAACCTCGCGTGGGTCGTCTACGATTCGAGAGACGAGACCCATCTGAAGGGCTTCGTCGGCGTCGACGACACGGCCGGACAGCGAGAATTCGAGGGCGTGACCCTCGCCGACGATGCGAGGGAGGCGAACCGTTCCACCCCACGCCCCGAAGAGACCAAGCCGAACACCCGGTTCCCCGAGTGTCGCCCGCGAGGTCGCCACTCGCACGTCGCAGGCGAGCGCGAGCTCGACGCCGCCGCCTCGGGCCGCGCCGTCGATACCGGCGACGACAACCGAATCGGACGCCTCGATAGTGTTGGCGACGCGCTGGCCCAACCGGGCGAACGCCTCGGGGTCCGGAAGGCCGGCGTCGCTGTCGAGACTGGCAACACTGTCGAGGTCGGCACCGGCACAGAACGCCGCCCCGCTCCCGCGGAGCAGCACGACCGGGGCGTCCGTCTCCTCGATTGCGTCTTCGAGGGCTTCGAGGTCGGTCGGTCTGAGTGCGTTTCGTCGTCCCGGTCGGTCGATAGTCACGACCCGGAGGTCGCCGTCGTCCGTCGTCCGTATCATACGACCGTTGTGCCGTGGTTTTCCAAAGGTCTTTGCCCTCCCAACCGTAAGTCTCGGCCGATGGACGACGCCGTGCGAGCCCGTGAGGCTGCGCGTGAGGCCCTCTCTGATATCGAACCCGAAGCCCTCCGTGCGACGCTGGACGAACGCCTCGACGCCGCCTCCCTGACGCCGGCGGTGCTCACTTTCGTGAGCGCGCGGGCTGTCGAACCGAAGGTTGACCTGAACGGCATGGCATCCCGAGCCGCCGGAGTGCAACTCATCTACGAGGGGCTTCGGCTCACTCGCCTGCTCTCTCAGGACGAACCGTGGGCGCACCTCGACTCTCCCGAGGACGACACCGACGCCGACCTGGACATCCTCGCCGCGGACGTGCTGGTCTCGCGCGGGTTCTATCTCCTCGCTCGGACCGAGGCGGCCAACCACGCCGTCGAGACGGTCCGGGCCTTTGGTCGCGACCAGACACGACTTCAGTCCCTTCCGGAGTCGGAGCAAGCGGCGCTCGACAGCAACTTAGAGGTGAACATCTGCACGCTCGCCGTCGTCGCCGGAACGACTGCCGTCGGGTCGCCCCCGCCGACCGCGCTCGTCGAGTACGCGGCTGGCTTAGCGGAGACGCACGACGGGGACCTCCCCCCGGCTGCAGAGACGGTCTCCGAATCGACCGTCGAGCGTATCGCAGCACTCTACCGCGGCGGCGCGGGTGACGACCCAGTTACGTCGATGGCCGACCGCTAATCGACATACGCTACCACGGTACCGGGCCGTCTCGAATCGAAACCCCTAAAGAGTAACCCGGACAACGAAGGAATGCGTGCCTGGGTAGCTTAGCGGTAAAGCGCGTCCTTGGTAAGGACGAGAGCCCGGGTTCAAATCCCGGCCTAGGCTTGCGCCAAAGGCGCAGACTGTAATTCACAGACTGCGCCCTTCTATCATAACTTTTCCGCCGATTAGCGACGACAAGGATACCCGTTTTTCGGCGTACTTTACCGGCAAATAGTGGTGGAAAAGGACACCCGCGAGCGCAACTACCCTGTGCCGTAGGCGGTTTTCTGGAAATGACTGGTTTTCAGCGAGAACACGGCTCTCGGTAGCGGCTTGGGGTTGTGACATGAGACGAACGCGCAGGGCGTCGAATATCGTTAGTCCGTCTCAGAATTTTTGGTGATTTTCAGCAGTCCATATAGGCTTCAGGACTAAGCGGTTATGCCCTCTGCCAAACGAAACTTCCGCCAACTTCTGTCTTTGATACCTCTCCTTGCTCCTCCAATTCGTGTAAGCGTCTATATGCTAAGTCGTAAGAACAACCAACGTTCTCCGAAACCTTGGATGTCGTCGCTGTTTCGATTGCACTGACCGCCTGCAAGAACGCCTCAACGGGGAACTCTTTCCGGTATCGGCCCGTCTTTTCGTCACGGTCAGGTGTCACTATTTTCGGATTGTGTTTTCTACTCTTAATATCGCCCGGAACGCCCGCCTTTCAAGATTGATTGAACGGGAAACTTATCAACCATGACGCGGCTACTCCAAGGTAATGGCACAGCCGGTTCTCAAGTGGGCAGGTGGCAAGAGGCAGTTGTTAGATGAATTGTATGCCCGATTTCCCGAAGACTACGAACACTTCCACGAGCCTTTCTTTGGCGGTGGCGCTCTATTCTTTGACCTTGAACCGGAGAACGGGACTATTAACGATACAAACACTCGTCTCATCAACTTCTACAAAACGGTACGTGACTCTCCTGAAGAACTCATAGAGCGGCTACGGTCGTACAAAGACCCGGAATCTGCCCCCGACGAGAACCGCGACTACGCCGAAACCAATCACAAGGGAAGGGAGATAAAGAACTACTTCTACCAACAACGAGCCATATTCAACAAGCGGCCATACGGCGACGACTTCGACTCTTTGGAAGAAGCCGCTCTTCTTCTTTATCTCAACCGCACCTGCTACAACGGTCTTTACCGGGAGAACAGTAGCGGAGGCTTCAATACACCCATTGGCCGGTACTCCAACCCGGATTGGGTACAGGCCGAACGTATCAGAGAGGTCAGTAAGGTACTCGAAAATACGGCGGTATTCAATCGAGACTTCGAGTATGTGGTTGAATACGCAGAACCGGGCGATTTGGTCTATTTCGACCCGCCGTATGAACCTATGAGTCCAACTGCGTACTTCACCGATTACAGCGCAGACGGCTTCGGGCAAGAAGACCAAGAGCGTTTGCTTGAAACGGCACAGGAACTCGACGAGAAGGGGGTGTACGTTATTCTAAGCAACAGTGGGGTCATGCACGATATGTACGACGAAGCCGGGTTCTCTGTCGAGATTGAAGGTGCAACAAGAGCAATCAACAGTGACGGGGAGAATCGTGACGAGGTAGACGAGATTATCGCCACGAACGTACCAGAATCAGAACGTCGGCAGGCTGGCCAACAGACGCTTGTGGATTACTAACTGTATTACAGCGTGTTCTGGTCCGGGTCAACCGTCGTCTCAACTTTATTAATCCATCCTTGGTACTTCTCCGGGATATAGTCGTCAAATGTGCTGGTGAAACCCGGTGGTGAGTAGATATAGAGGGTCACTTCCTGTGCTTTCTCCCCAAGTCGGTTATCTAACCACTCCGCATATCGTTTCATCTGGAGTGAGGCGCTCTTTCCTGCGGGTTTTGTACCCCGACTTGCGTACTTCAGTTCGATAATCTTGTTCGGGAATGTCCCGTCGTTGATTCTACTGTCGGTGTAGTAACAGACGTCTGCCTTGTCCATATGCTGTGGCGGTTTGTAGGGACAGACCGGAACCTGACGGCACAGAAGCGAGTCTTCCTCTGGTCGGAGAGTATCGGGTAGTAGTTCTGGATTTGCCAATACAGAAGCCTCAAGATGGGATTCGTCCTGTACCTCAGTTACAGAATTGGGGCCGTACTCGTTCCGATACGGGACTGGTTCTCCTTCCAGTTCAACCTGCTCGTCAGAATTCGGTTCAATCTCACCAGCAATTTCATCCTTGTCTTGGAAAATTTCGAGGAGCATTTCTGTTTCCCGGTCGGTCAAGGTGCAGAATCCCATCCCTTCCATACTGTTGGACGGCATTGGGTACGGATACTCAGACAGGTCAATGTAGAACTGGTCTGATGTGATGTACCGCCCTGCCAAACCGTGATTGTCCTCGAATTGGATTAGGAACGGCTGGCACTTTTCCCCCCTACCCGTTTCAAACAGCCCCTTACCTTCTACCGAGTCGTAGCGGTCTGACTCGTCCCAAACAACAGGCGCGTCTGCTTCTCGCCCGAGCGGGCTGTATTGTCCGTTGATGTAGAACGCCGGCCCGTCACCATCGCTAATCAGTTGTCCTCCATAGTAGATTTCGCGTTCGAGAAAGAAGAAAACGTGTCTCCCTTCCCGACAACTTGTGTAGTCAGCCAAGGTATTGAAATGGCGGCTTTGGCTTGACGGGGCTTCGTACTCTGGAGTCATATGCTGGCCGTACACTCCCTTGTCGAGGTACAGTCGGAGCGTGTCCTTATCGTAAAGCGTGATGAACAAACCACCGTTATCCATAGCCGCGAAAAGACGGTTCGTTTACATAAGCGGCCTTTAAAGAGGCATTGAAGGGCTACACAGACTCCGAACAGTGGAATTCTCTGTTGATTCAGACCCCCTTGCGTCAGCAGGAACGCCAGCAACTCGCCGTTTGACTGATTTCATCCATGTTGGTTCCCATTGACTGTTTGTGGCTACCAAATAAACAAACTCTATGTTCATACCGAAATATTTATGATTCTCCATGAGAATATATTAGTGAGGAACAACACCCAGAGAGGCTTCTTTCCTCAGTGTGTTCCTGTGGACGCTCGCTTACGGCGTCCAACTCGATTCAAACCGGCGGAACGTCGGTAGGTAAGCCAAGTAGTCTGTCCGTTTGAGGTCATGGTGGCTATCCGTTGGGTAGCCGTCTCGCTCACCTGTTAGGGATGGTCGGCGGCCTTACGTCGAGGTCAATCTGTGGAACACAACACGGAGCGACTGACGACCGCGTAAGGCGACTAACAGCCGTTAGGTAGAGTCCGAAGCAGGCGCGGCCAAGGGGCAAACCCCACCGATGGGGTAGCTTCTAAGGCCGTTCTATGTCTCTCGAAACAGTCGAATTTCAAACATTATCCTGAAAACGGCGAGAACGGCCCGTGATGTGTTCCCTGTTCCGTAACCGGCCACTTACAGCCGGTCACGCAAGAGTCGTATCTGCGGAGCGTTCTTGACGATGACCGGTCACAATCGGCCAGTTGATTATGGAGCGGTAGTCAAGTGCGATACCAGTGGTGTCCAGTCGTTCGATTCTATTGATTGGATTCCTACTTCTTGCCGGCTACAATTCACTTGTATTCAACAGACTGTGTACCTGTTCCCTTTCCCGGTTAACTATGACCGGTATTACTGACTGCAAGTAGTAACTGGAATACTTCGTATCCCTTGCGTTCTTGACGTTGACCGGAATATGATTGACAGGTAGTGATTTTACAGTGAGTCCACTGGGAGAGCAGAGGGTATCCCACTGGTACTACTACTTGTATGACAACGGTAGTGTCACACTTAACCGGAGATTCTGACTGGCAGAGTACCCAACAGTGCCCATGCCCTACGATGTGTCTCAGAGGCTCTGTCGCGCTCGCTACGGCGTTCCGTATTCTCTTGAGTGTCTTTACGTTGACTGTCTGGAACGGCGTAGTGAGGGAATCTGTGGCTTCTCGGGGATGTTCGGCCCGCTTATCTATTTGGAATCTGATGAATTAATAAATAAATCTTTAAGAAGTTTACTTTTCGCAGGTCTTCGTAGATTTCAGAGGGAAAGAACTGACCAAGGGTATGGAGCGTTGCGGCGTTCTTGCGGTCGCCAAGTTCTGTAGGAAGTCGTTTGGCTCCGCACAATACCTAAAGAGGTAGAAATCATCTTTGTCTGATATGAGCGAAGGTGAGCGAAATATTGTGGACATACACGAGGAGATTGAGGGTCTCAAAGGAACTGAATTGCTACGGGAGATGGAGAGCATTGAAACCTCACTCCAGATTCTAATGGGAAATTATCATCTAATCAATCATGCAGAGGAAACTTTCGAGGAGAAGGGCCTAGAACTGTTTAGTCAACAAAACCGGGATGAGATGGACGAATTCCAAGTCGAGTACCTGAGAAGGCTACACAACTATGTATCATCTGTATATTCTCTCGTGAAGCATAGTCAACGTGTAGTCAACAAATACGGCGACGACGATTTTTCAAAGCACTATTCAGATGAACTTCAAGACCGAGACCTCGTAGAAAAAGGCGAATTCCTTCGACAGTTGAGACACTACACGCAGAAACGGAAACTGCCACCAATTTCATCAACAATGTCGTGGACTCGGGAAGAAGGGGAGACGGAGTTTGACATAGTAGTTAATAAAGAGGATATGCTGGACTGGGACGGGTGGAACAAAGACGCACGAAGTTATCTTGCGGCTTTGGATGAAGAAATTGACTTAGATGAGCAAATCAACGGGTATCAAAGCGAGATAACAGACTTTTACGGTTGGTTCTTCCGGTATATGCAGAACTATTTCCATGAAGAACTCGATGAACGTGAAGAGTTAGTGGAAGAAGCCCGTGGGATTCTGGAAGAAAACCACCCAGACCTCTTAGAGTCCTACGAGACAGACTGAATCCTGTCCCGCAGTCCTTTCCATACAAAGGATTGCGCTCAATGCGAAGTAACCGTTACCCGCTGTAGAACGAACTAGGTGTATCACCCCAAGCGGAGTGGTCGCCGTAAACTACAATATCTGGAGCAATTCGCTTTGATTGGCTGGACTTAATTGCCTCAACGTAGTCCTCACTCAACGAGACAAACTCATAATCTTCTCGCCCGGGCTCATAGCAACGCAGCAGACCGTCGTATTCGGTATGTGCGACAGTCGTGAATTCTTCTCCGTCCTTGATTGAGTCTACTTCATTTTTCCCTTTAGAACTGAGTCTAATCTGGACACTCATACATAACAATGATTTCTGCTGTCACTTGAACCCCCTCCGATTGTGTTGCGGCACTTCTATTATGGTGATTCTTTAACACTCTCTAAGCATGGCCTCTCTTGGTTTGTATGCCGCTCTCGCAACTACTGCTGGTGTATTTGTCGGGTTTCTTAATGCGTATCTCGTATCACGAATTTCTGGACTGAAGGGGGAAAGAAAGCGAATAGAACAGAGGGTAAGGAGCATTGACGCCCGTTTGGAACCTCTCATGGCTCACCGAGACTGGCGTGATGACCAAATTTCAGGACAGGTTGACAGGCGAGCTCAACAACAAGCAGTAGATGACATAGAGCGATTCATAGACTATCACGTTGGAGATGAGTGGTCACCGAATCCTGATGATTTGACTCTCGGTGTGGTTTTGGATGGTCTTACAGACTATTTGGGCCAAGAAAGGTCAGAGTTGACAAATTACCATATCGAGGAAATTCGCGAACGTTGGGGGGAAATTCAAGACAAACTCCGTCCTTCGGGTGGTGGCGGCCTATTTGGGATGGGTGCAGATATGCCCAACATTGCAATCGATAGTTCCACACAGGCGGTGCGTCACCAGATTGAGACCCAATGGGAAATTTATGACCGAACTTTGCTCGACAGACGAAACGCAGATTTTGCGAGTGTGACGACAGAAATCGAAAGCCTTCGGGAGGAGAGAGGAAGATTGGCTCAACAGTATGATGGTGCAGACCCCACCGAATTAGTTGATGGCGTCACATCGACTGGATGGGCAATTGTATTATCGATAGGAGTTCCGTTGGCCATTTACCTATTGCACGCAATTGAATTGACTCTCACAATTCCATTTGGGGACATCATAGAACCAATCCTCGTCTTTGTATCGTGGTCATTTGGACTGATATTGAC